>NZ_CBDKZH010000026.1:0-7878 GCF_965300815.1 Leuconostoc sp. | reverse complement strand
AGATAAGCAAACCCACCGCGCACAATATTCAAGGCTTCTTTCAACTTGTCCACAAACTTATCCGCCTTTGAGCGGCGAATCAAGTGCAATAAAATTTCTGAATCTGATGAACTTTGGAAAATGGCGCCCTCTTTTTCCAACCCTTGACGGAGTGACTTCGCATTCGTCAAATTACCATTATGGGCCAAAGAAATTTGCATATCGTGAAAATTCACCATCAAGGGTTGAATGTTTTCAATGCCGTGAGAACCAGCCGTTGCGTAACGGACATGCCCGATAGCACTTTCGCCAGCCAACGCTTCAATCCGTGTTGGATCACGGAAAACATCACTCAACAAGCCTAAGCCACGTTCTTGCCAAAGATGCCCATCATGGTTAGATACGATGCCTGCACCTTCTTGACCACGGTGTTGCAAGGCGTGCAACCCGTAATAAGTCAATTGCGCAGCATCTTGTCGGCCCCAAACACCAAAAATCCCACATTCTTCGTTTAAGCTCCGCACATTGACACGGGCTGTTTCCGCCTGTCGCGCCAAATTAGCGGCCATTTCCTGTGTGGTTACGCTTGTAATTGCCATGAGATACTCTCCTGATAAACCTTTTGTGCTGCCTGACGTGACAACACAATTTCGTCGGTTGTTGTTGCCACAACAATATCATCGCCGGTTGTGACGTCGCCAATACGCGTGGCTAAATCGCCCGCCAAGGCTTCAAAAGCAGCCACTTTATCTGCCGCCACACTCACCACGAACCGGCTTGGTGTTTCGGCAAACAAATATGGTGTCGCTAAGTTTGTGTTGACATTGAAGCTCAATTGACCAGCAAAACTGCTTTCCAACAAACCAACAATCAAACCACCTTCAGCCAAATCATGCGCGCTAGCCAGTAACTGTTGCCCAATTGCTTGACGGACAAGCGTTTGAGCGGCCATTTCTGCTGCATCATCAAATTCAAAGAGTTGGCCGTCAATCGTGCCGGTTTGCATTTTTTGGATTTCTGAACCGTTGAAACTCGCTTGTGTTGCCCCAATCACATAAATCACATCGCCGGCTTGCTTAAAGCCAATCGTCGTCGCAAGGTCAACGTTATCCAGTAACCCAACCATCCCGATCATTGGCGTTGGGTAAATAGCTTGACCATCAGTTTCATTGTAAAGCGAGACATTTCCCGAAATAATTGGTGTGTTGAGTTGCTTGGCCACCTCATTAATACCGGCAACCGCTTGATCTAATTCATAATACACTTCTGGATTATCTGGTGACCCAAAGTTCAAGCCATCCGTAATCCCAATTGGCAAAGCACCCGTTGCGACAATGTTACGGGCCGCTTCAGCGACTGCCATTTTCGCCCCAACACGGGGATTTAAGTACAAATAACGTGCATTGACATCGGTCGTCATGGCCAACGCCTTCTTTGTGCCACGCACGCGCACCAAACTGGCATCACCACCAGGCTTAATGGCCGTATCCGCACGCACCATTGAATCAAAATGACGGAATAGACTGGCCTTTGAGGCAATCGTTGGTTGGGCCAACAAGTCAAGAATTGTCTGTTTGACATCAGACAAGTCAGGTTGATACTGATCAGCCGTAAAGGTTGCCAAACGCTTTGGTTCAGCCATTGGCAAGTCTTGCTTTGGCGCATGTGTCAAAAAGTCAATCGGCACATCAGCGACAATTTCATCATTAAATGACAATACGTAGCGGCCATTATCTGTTACTTCACCAATCACCACAGCATCCAAATCCGCTTCGTGGAACAAATCTAAAATGGCTTGTTCTTCACCGCGCTTCACCACCAATAACATGCGTTCTTGTGATTCTGACAACATCAGTTCATAAGGGGTCATGTGCGTTTCACGTTGCGGCACTTTGTTCAAATTCAACGTAATACCCATGCCAGCTTTAGCGGCCATTTCAGAACTTGATGACAACAATCCAGCAGCGCCCATGTCTTGAATCCCAACGATAATGTCAGAGTGGTCATGAACAGCTTTTAATGTCGCATCCATAACCAACTTTTCTAAGAAAGGATCACCAACTTGGACTGCTGAACGATCTGATTCGTGTTCAGTTGAGAACTCTGCTGAAGCAAATGACGCCCCGTTAATCCCATCGCGGCCAGTTTTGGCGCCAACATAGATAATCGCATTCCCAACACCTTTGGCTTGACCGACTTGCATAGCCGCTTGGTCCATTAAACCAACCGCCATAACATTGACCAAAGGATTACCCGCGTAAACATTATCAAAGCTGATTTCACCACCGACTGTTGGAATGCCAATCGCGTTCCCGTAACCAGCAATACCGGCAATCACACCATCAACAATGTGCTTCGTGTGCGCATCGTCTAATTCTCCAAAACGGAGTGAATCAAGCACAGCAATGGGTTGCGCACCCATTGAGAAAATATCACGCAGAATGCCACCAACACCAGTTGCCGCACCTTCATAAGGTTCAACGAAACTTGGATGGTTGTGACTTTCAGCTTTGAAAACGACCGCCTGGCCGTCACCAATGTCTAAGATTCCTGCCCCTTAACCTGGTCCTTGCAAGACGCGTACATTTGTTGACCAGAACTTAAGTAAAATTGGCTTTGATTTCTTATACGACACGTGTTCAGACCACATGCCAGAAAAAATACCCGTTTCCGTATAGTTAGGGAGGCGCTTGAGTTCAGCAACGATCAAATCGTATTCTGCTTCCATTAGTCCCCATTGTGTGTAAATTTTTGAATCACGAACTTGCTCAGGTGTGAGTTCGTTACTTGTGACTGTTGTCATGTTTTTTTGCCTTTCAATAAAACGTCAATAATTGCCAAACGGCATGCCCCGATGTTGACTCAACCTCGTCTATGCGCGTGCCAAGATACCAGAAAGAATGCTTTTGAAGAAGTTTTGACCATCAATGTTACCAGTCACAGCATCCACTGCCCGTTCAGGATGTGGCATCATGCCAAAGACATTGCCCTGTTCATTCATGATCCCAGCGATATCGTTGGCTGATCCATTAGGATTTTCGACATAACGGAAGACAACTTGTTGATTTTCTTCTAACTTAGCCAAAGTGGCATCATCGGCATAGTAATTCCCTTCACCATGCGCAATAGGAATCATGATCGTTTCTGCTGGATCATACGCATTTGTAAAGGCAGTTTGTGAATTAGCGATGCTGAGTGGCACTTCATCACAGATAAAACCAGGGGTAGCATTAACCAATAATTGACCTGGTAACAAACCAGCCTCAGTTAAAATTTGGAAACCATTGCAAATCCCAACAATCAACTTCCCGTCATTGGCTGCTTGCGTCACCGCACTCATAATTGGTGAAAAACGGGCAATCGCCCCAGTTCGCAAGTAATCGCCATATGAAAAGCCACCTGGCAAAAAAATGGCATCAAAGCCAGTTAAATCATTGGCTTTTGCGGAAATAATTTGCGCATCAACACCGAAATCTTGTAAAGCATAGAGCATATCAAAATCACAGTTTGAGCCAGGAAAACTAATTACTGCGGCCTTCATGCAGTCACCTCATCTTCAACTAAACTCAAATCAAAGCGATACGTTTCTGTATTTTGATTAATCAACAACGCATCCGTAAAGCTTTCAACTTCTGCTGTCGCTGTATCAACATCCTTAGCATGCAACTTCACTTCAAAATACTTACCTTGCGCCACTTGTTCAACACCGGCGTAATCCATACGTTGGAGGGCTGCCTTGATGACTTCACCTTGTGGGTCCAAAATTGAGGGCTTATAAGTCACATAAATCTTTGCTAAATACATTTTTTCTCTCCTTAAATCGCTTTCTGTAATCGTGTGAGGACGTCGTGATAGCCAACCGTGACATCACCTGTGTGTTGGCGGAAAACATCTTTATCTAATGACTTACCAGTGGCAATATCCACTAAACGCATGTTGTCGGGTGATAATTCATCGGCTAAGATAATTTTGCCAGCGACTGTACGGCCAAATTCTAGTTTGAAATCAACCAGGCGAATGCCAACTTGTTCAAAAAGCACGCTGAGTAATTGGTTAACATCTTGTGATTTTTGACGTAATTGGGCCAATTCAGCGGCAGTCGCATGACCCAACGCCAAAATCTGAGAATCATTCATGAACGGATCATCTAGGGCATCCGACTTGAAATAAAATTCTTGCACCACCGGCGTTAAGGCTTGCATTGGTGTGGCAGCAAACTTGCTGACAAAGTGTCCTGAGGCATAGTTACGCGTCACAACTTCAATCGGCAAAATGTCTAAGGCCGTCACCAATTCATCGGTGGCTGAAATCGACTTCAAGTAGTGATTGTCAATCCCGTGTCGCGTCAAATAGTCAAATAATAACTGGCTAATGGCACTATTAAGCTCCCCTTTACCAGTAATCGTTTCCTTGACTTTACCGTTTAAAGCAGTGGCTTGATCAAGATAATGCACCCATAAAATTTCTGGGTCATTGGTGGTATAAACCTGTTTGGCTTTACCCGTATATTTAAGAGTGGCTTGTGTAATCTCACGATTTTCAAATTCAACGCTGGCCATGTGTCTGACTCCATTCATCTAGTTTCTGGCTATTATCATCACCAATCACCGTAATATGCCCCATTTTACGATCACGTTTGATCGCTGCCTTGCCATAATCATGGAAATGCCATTCCGGATGATTGACGAAATCTTCCCGTGCTTGCTGGATTTCATCGCCCAAAAGATTAAGCATGAGGGCTGGTGCTTGCGCGGTAATCGCTGGCAGTGATAAGCCAGTAATACTACGAATATGCCCCTCAAATTGAGAAATATTCGTCGCTTCAATGGTGTAATGTCCTGAGTTATGCGGGCGTGGCGCCAGTTCATTGACCCACACATGATCATCACTGACAAACAATTCAATGCCCAACACGCCACGTAAGGACAAGCTATTGGCAATACTCGTTGCGATTTGTTGAATTTTGGCTGTATCGGCCGCACTTAACACGGCTGGGGCAGCACTGGTTTTTAAAATATGATTGACATGGACGTTTTCTGCAATGGGCCAAAAGACCACGCGATCATTGGCATCACGTGTCACCATGATACTCAATTCTTTTTTAAATGGGACGCGTTGTTCCAAAATCAGCGTGCCTGTAGGAAAATCAGCCAAAAGAGCTGCCACATCCGCTTCATTGTCAACTGACCACTGACCATGGCCGTCATAACCACCACTGACGGTTTTTAAAATGGCTGGTAAGGTAATCCGACCAATCGCATCGGCAAATTCTTTGGCGGAGTGGATGGCCATAAATTGCGCAACTGGGACTTTCGCCACATCACGGATAAACGTCTTCTCAGTTAAACGATTACTGGTAATTTCTAGTAGTTTAGTCCCTTGTGGCACTAAATCAGCATGTTTCGCCAGTGCCGTCACGTCGACGTTTTCAAATTCGTAAGTCAACACATCACTGCGGGCAGCTAACTCATCGATTGCTGCTTGATCATCATAGGCAGCCACGATTTGAAAATCGGCCACTTGGCCTGCTGGTGCAGCTGAGGTTGGATCAAGCACACCAACTTTATAGCCCATGTTCTTTGCGGCGATTGCCATCATTTGGCCAAGTTGGCCACCGCCAATAATGCCGATAGTTGCCGGTGGCAAAATAAGATTGGTCATACGAGATCAGCCTCACTATCAATCGATTGTTGGGTTTGCTTGGCACGGTACGCCATCAAATTAGCCAAAATAGCTGGCTGGCCTTGCGCGACAATTTGCGCTGCTAAGATCGCTGCGTTCTTGGCGCCTGCTTCACCGATGGCCACCGTAGCGACTGGTATACCAGCTGGCATTTGCACAATTGACAAGAGTGAATCCAAACCATTGAGTGCCCGTGACTGCATCGGTACGCCAATAACTGGCACTAGCGTATTGGCCGCTAGCATACCAGGTAAATGCGCTGCACCGCCAGCACCTGCAATGATCACTTGTAACCCCTTGTCCTGTGCTGCTTGCCCAAAGGCTTGCAACTGCTCTGGCATGCGATGAGCTGAAATCACATGCTTTTCATAGGTGACGCCCAACGTCTCCAATAATTTGACTGTTTGCTTCATTGTTGGCCAATCACTCGTTGATCCCATGACTACCGCGACTTGTGGCATAATACCCTCCATTGTTCGTTTTTTAACGATAATTCAATCTAACATTAATTATTCGTTCGTCTGCTATTTAAATTTAACAGAAAAAAGCGCAAAATAGTACGATTTTAAATAAGAAAATTCACACAAATTAAAAAAACGTTCGCTATACACGAACGTTACCGTTAATTTAAGCTTGATAAACGAACGTTTGCTTTGTAAGCGTTTCCATAATATCAAAACCTGAATATTCGTTTTCTATCTTGCAATTAAAAAACGGTTTGACAAAATGTCAAACCGTTTTGCACATTAGCGACTGGTACGTGCCATACGCTTTTCAGCATAACCCAAGGCACGACTAATCGTAAAGGTTAATATAAAGTAAATGAATGAGGCAATCAAAAGTGGGAAGAATGGCTTAAAGCTAGCACCTTGTACCACCCCTGTTTGGAACATCAATTCACCAACACCGATGACGGAGACAACAGAACCTTCCTTAATGACTGTTACAAACTCGTTTCCCAAAGCAGGTAAGATATTCTTAACCGCTTGTGGTAACACAATGAAACGCATTGTTTTACGCTTTGACAAACCAAGTGATCGCGCAGCTTCTGTTTGCCCGCCATCAACCGAGTTAATACCGGAACGAATAATTTCAGCAACATACGCAGCTGAATTCAAGCCCATTGCCAGTGAACCGGCGGCAAAAGCTGATAGGTTTAAGCCAATCACTTGTGTCCCGAAGAAGACCATGAACGCTTGGACCAACAACGGTGTCCCACGGACATATTCAACGTAAACATTACCAATCACTCTTAAAATAAAGTTTGGTGATAACTTAAAGAGGGCTAAAATCGTCCCCAAAACAACACCGATAATGACGGCAACTGCTGCTAAGGCCAAGGTGATCAAAGTTCCCTTGACAAACAAGTTACCATACTTTGCCCAGAATGATTGCTTGGCAAACATCAATGTGTTCGCTTCTTTTTTGAATTTATTGAGTTGACCAGATGAGACCATTTGATCAATTGCAGCGTTGATTTTGGCTTGCAAAACTGGCGAATTCTTTGGCATAGCGATAGAAACCGCCCCTTCAGATTCGTTTGGCTTTGGATAAATAACCGCTAAGGCCTTATTTTGCTGCGCATACGCTTCTGAAATTGGATCATTTAAGACAACACCGACAATCTTACCTGCAGACAATTGTGACACAAGATCGGGTACTTTTTGCAAACTAACCAACTTTGAGTTTGCCATGTTCTCTTGCACAAATGTCTCTTGGGTTGTTTGGCGTTGCGCCCCAACCTTCTTACCCGCAAAAGAACTCACATCAGTCGTAAACTGTGGGGCATTTTTCTTGAGAATCAACACCGTTTGTTTCGGTGACATGTAAGGTTTTGAAAAGGCCACCACCTGTTCACGTTCTGGCGTCGCATTGATACCAGAAATAATGACGTCAATCTTACCCGTTTGCAACGCGCCGATTAAGCCATCAAAGCCCATTTCCTTGATTTGCATCTTAACGCCTAAATCTTTGGCAAGTTGCTTGGCCATGGCAACTTCAAAACCGACAATCTCATCACGACCATTGATCGTCGTGTGGAATTCAAACGGTGCATAATCAGCTGACATCCCGACAACTAAGACACCATTCTTTTTAATTTTGGCGTATGTTGCATCCGTGTCGTCCGCATGCGCTTTTGGCACAAAGACCAACAACGTTGGTATGAGCAACATCATGCTAACCAGGACCATTAGCAGCTGTTTCATCTTTTTAAAC
>NZ_CBDKZH010000025.1:0-16746 GCF_965300815.1 Leuconostoc sp. | reverse complement strand
TAAGGGCAAGGACCACAAAGGCAAGTCTGACAAGAAGAAGTAATTAGCTACGCGATAATACGTGATAAGTCGATAAACCGTTAGGTTTATCGACTTTTTTGTTATCCGCAAGATAGCGGTATTCGCGTGCATGATATAATAAAATGATTAAACGTAAAGGATGCAAAGATGATTATCCAACATGCAATGTTACACATTCTAGACACGAACACAGGTAGTCTTATCGCGTCACAAGGGGAGATGCCCTTAGATAATGCTGGCGTACAAGCGTATATTGAAAAACTGGTCGCCAAAGTGTCAGCCGGGGATGTGAAACAAGGTACTTTGACAGCGCAAGATTATTTGGCAACGATGCTAGCTAATCCTGATTTTTCAGAGATGACGACGGCATTAGCCACAAAATTATTTGATCTTATTGCTGCTAGTGATGCTGTGCCAGCAGGGGACATGTTGAGTTTTTTGGCGACGTCAGATGATGGCCCAATTTTTGGCTTACTTAAGTTGAATTTTTCACCACGTTATGCGCACACTGTGACCTATATTGACGATCAGATGGTGAATAATTTGGTGTTGAACCAAACAGTTTTGCCAGCTAGTAGTCAAACCGTCGATGAGGCGATTATCGTTGATTTGACGACGCAACGTTATCAGTTATTAGAGAAAAAATATGTGATTGATGGCCAACGTTGTGCCTACTTTTCGGAAAAGTTTCTGGCGTTGACACCCGAAACGTCGTTGAAAGAAAATATTCAGACCATTAAGCGAACGGTGAAGTCTGTGGCTGAAAAGTTTGATGATATACTGGCGCATGAGGCATTAGCGATGACTCAGGCAGTCATTTATGACGGCTTATCAACGGGCCAGATTGATACGACCGCAATTGCTGAACAGGCGTTTCCAGATAATTTGACGGCCCAAGCGCAATATCAAGAAAAGTTAACCGAAAAGGCGGTTGCCCCCAAAGTACCAGTTGAGAATACGCCAAAATATGAAAAGAAGTACTGTGTGCAAAAATTTAAATTAGATTCAGGGATTGAAGTTTCAATCCCAATGGCGGTCTATCAAGATCGCTCAAAAGTCGAATTTATCAATCATGATAATGGCACAATCTCGCTGGTCATTAAAGATATTGAACAAATTGCCAATAAGTTTTCAGTGTGACAGTATCAATTATTGGGTACCGGATCATTTACTGCTATAATGAGGAAAATAGGATAAGGTAAGAAAGGGCTAAGTTAGTCATAACTTGGATAAACAATGTCATGCCATACGCAGATTCTTATGTTGCAAAAATTCGTGAACAGGTAGGTTACGATTTTGAATTAGTGATGCCCACAACCGATGTGGTGATTGAAAACCGACAAGGTGAATTGCTGATGATTTATAATCGGGATTTTGATGGTTGGGCGTTTCCTGGGGGCTACGTTGAACCAGAATTATCTTGGCAAGAGAATGCCGCGCGAGAAGCGACGGAAGAAGCAGGCATCACGGCTGACCCGAAAAACCTGCAATTGATCGGGACGGTATCCGGCAAACAATTTGTGGCGCATTATCCAAATGGCGACCGTGCAAAACTCTATACGACGGTTTTTCATTTAACGGATTGGACGGCTGAACAAACAGATATTGACGAGACGGAAATCGATGCCAAAAAGTGGGTCTCACCTCAAACGATTGATCATATGCACCTGACGATTGCAGGGCGGGCAGTAAATCGTTTATTTAGAAAGTACCAAGCAACTGGTGCTGTCCAAAATATCACGCTTGATTCAGCCTTACAGCGCTTTGTGGATGCGCAAAACGGCGAAATTGTCGGGGTTAACACGTACACTGATGCGTTAGCAGAATTAAGTCAGGGCGAAAAGCAGACGCATTGGATGTGGTACGTCTTACCGCAATTACGCGCTTTGGGTAAAAGTGAGCGGGCCATTTATTATGGATTAGCTGATGCCAAAGAGGCGCAAGCTTATTTGGCAGATCTAGTACTTCGGACGCGTTTAGAGGCGATTGTCGCCACGACGCTGGCATTGGCAGGTAACGATCCGGTGACTGTGTTTGGCGCAGTAGATGCACCAAAGTTCCAAGCCAGTTTGACACTATTTAATCAAGTGGCGCCGGAGACACCCCTTTACCAACAAGCACTTGATAAATACTTTAATGGTGTCCAACACGCTGAAACATTGGCCTTGTTAGCACAATAAAAAAGCATGCTGCGGCATGCTTTTTTATTAAGCACCAGTATAATCTGGGGCTAACTTATTAACAGGTGGCGTGAATTCACGCATTGATTCAGCTAAGTGGACAAAATTGGTGACCAAACGATGATTTGGTGCTTGGGTACCGTGTTTATCCGCAAGGTCCGCAATCCAGCCGTTGATATAATCGACTTCGGTTGGCCGTCCCTTCACAAAGTCTTGGTACATAGAAGGGAAATGGAGGGGATTGGCCACGTTTGAGACATAGTCAACTTGCGCCACCATATCATCACGACTTTCGATGAGTTCGATACCAGCAGCTTCAGCGGCATCGTAAGCTTCGTTGATGAGTGGGCGCGCAACGCCTTCCAGGAAATTGTCATAAGCCATGAGTTGGCCCATCCGCGATTGAAACATTGTTGCAATTGAGTTCTCAACGGCATTGAAGAAGACTTTAGTCAGCAGTGTACCCATGAAATTTTCGGTGTAACTTGGGTTTAAATGCGCAGCTTCAAAGTCAGTTAGGAGGGCATCCATGGTTGCGGAAGGTTTCTCTGTCAAATTGGCATAGACAGAAGAACCAGCGCCTTCTGCGCCCATAAAGTCGACGTCACCAAAATCGTTTAAGACAGTCGCGATCATGGCTGTACCGCCAATAATCTGTTCATCATCGAAATATTGCTGTAGTTTTTCAATGTGACCCATGCCATTCATAGCACCTAAGGCTGTTTGACCAGGTTTGAATTTCAGTGCCAGACGATCGAGGGTATCTTGTAGCTGCATTTGCTTCATAAAGAAAATCCAGACATCGGGCGCGCCATCATATTCCTCAGGTGAGAAAATGTTGATTTTAATGTCATGACGGTCTTTGTGATCACGTGATTTCCAAACTTTGTCGCCTTGCGCACGAATCTTATCTAAACTCGCCTGGGTGGGTTCAACAAAGTCCACTGGGACACCTGCATTTTCCTGAAGGAGAATACCGTATCGCAATCCCATTGCGCCTGCGCCAACTACTGCATATTTCATCGTATCAATCTCCTATCGTCATATAATGATATTATTCTAATGTTTATCACATTTTAAGTCAAGGGTATTTTTAATCTTTTTGGCTATGAACATTGTGAAATTTACCGTATAATAAGAGGTAGAGTGCATGTTGCACGTTTTTAATAGAGGAAGTTAAAATGTCTAAAGAAATTTATTTAACAGGTGATCGACCAACTGGTAAGTTGCATATCGGTCATTATATTGGGTCATTAAAAAATCGTGTGGCAATGCAAAATTCAGGCGAATATGAACCATTTGTGATGATTGCTGATACGCAAGCTTTTACAGATAATGCGCGTAATCCAGAAAAAATTCGGCAGTCACTAACAGAAGTTGCTTTGGATTATTTGGCGGTTGGGATTGATCCAACAAAAACAACGATTTTTGTACAATCACAAATCAAAGGGTTATTTGAACTGACAGAATACTTTATGAACTTGGTGTCAGTAGCACGGTTACAACGTAATCCGACTGTGAAAGCAGAAATTTCACAAAAAGGCTTTGGTGAGGGAATCCCTGCTGGATTCTTAACTTATCCGGTGTCACAGGCTGCTGATATTGCCATTTTCCGTGCCACTAAAGTGCCGGTTGGGGACGATCAGGAACCAATGTTAGAACAAGCCCGTGAGTTGGTGCGGTCATTTAACAATGCCTACCAATCTGATGTCCTTGTTGAACCAGTCGGTGTCTTTCCACCGAAGGGACAAGGGCGTTTACCTGGTATCGATGGCAATGCTAAGATGTCTAAGTCGTTGGGTAATGGCATTTATATTTCTGATGATGCCGATACATTGGCCAAAAAAGTGAAGGCGATGTATACTGATCCGTTGCACATCAATATTGACGATCCTGGACATGTTGAGGGCAACGTTGTCTTCACATACCTTGACATTTTCGATCCTGACAAAGAACGCGTGGCTGAATTGAAGGCACACTATACGGCTGGTGGTCTAGGTGATATGAAGCTAAAAAAGCACTTAATTGACGTGATGGAAGCCGAAATGGCAGCAATTCGTGAACGACGTGCACTATTTGCTCAGGATATTCCGGCGGTGCTGGAAATGTTAAAAACTGGATCAGAACGTGCCAATGTGGTGGCAGAAGCGACGATGAAAGATGTCCGCCATGCGATGGGCATTGATTACTTTGGATAAAACATGATAAAAAAGCACCATGCCATTTGGCATGGTGCTTTTATTGTGCTGTCGTTGTATCGGTTTCGTCGTTACTATTATCGCCTGCTTGGCGTAATGATGCCGCGATATTGGCGAGACTTGATGGGATTTTACCACCATAAGGGCGGCCAGTTTTCGCGGCTTTAAGACCAAGGGCTTTTCTAGCGAGATCCGTGACCCGTTGCTTTTCCGTTTGTGGTATCACTTCATAAGAGACATCGTTACCGGCAGCATCGGGATAATTGGTGGTCACGCCTTGCATGTGTTCGGTGGTAATATGATTTTTGGCTTTAATATATTTGCTAGCCATTGTTGTCATATCACCAAACGTGAGGTCAGTTCGCACATTTTTAGAAATAGTGGTCATGAACTTGTCGTTGAGTAAGCTGGACACATTGGCTGACTTTTTGATGAGGCCTTCTAAAACTAAACGTTGTCGTTGCTGACGACCATAATCGCCCGTCGGGTCACCATAGCGCATACGTGAAAAGGCCAGAGCAGCATCACCATTCATCACCGTTTTTGAATCGGACCAAGTTACACCGTTATCGTCAGAATGCTCATATTTGTTACTACCCTTGTGGAAACGGTAGAGATTAGGACCATAATTGTGGGCAGTTTCTTGACTATAGGTAAAATCGAGTGGTGATTTGACGGATACACCACCAACTTGATCAACCATCGTTGCTAGGCCACCCATGTTGACGAGGGCATAGAAGTCGATGGGGATGTTCAAAAATGATTCTACTGTTTTAATTGACGTAGCAGTTGAACCAAAAGCGTAAGCCGCGTTCAATTTTTGTGGGAAAGTATTTTCATAACCGTCAATTGAGACCATGGCGTCACGAGGTAGTGAGATCAGGGTTGTTTGTTCAGTTTTAGGGTTAATAAGCAATAGCATCATGGAATCAGTACGACCACGATAAGTGCGACCTAACTCACCGGTATCCGTGCCATACAATAAAACTGAAATGGGTCGACCGCTTTTAATCACTTCGGATACATCACGGGATTTGGTGAGGCCGGCACCAGAATATGATTTGTCGATAACACCTTTTGTGTTGTGAATGGTTAACCAAGCAAAACAGCCGATTACAAACACAAGCATGGCAATACCAATAAAAATCAGGTTACGTAGCTTGTGCTTTGGCACTTGATGTCGGTGCGCGCGTGAATCTGGTTGAGGCTCCATACGAATTAATCTCCTAAAATGTTGCTAGATTAGCCTATCATTTTAGCCTAATGATAGGGGATCACAATTATAACCATCATAACACGTGAATATAAAGACAAAGTTAAAAAAGCGCAAAATTATGAAATTCAACTAATGATATTGGCGATAATGGTACAATGATTATGAGCAACAGACAAGGGAGTTCAATGCATGTTAATTCAACCCGATAAATTAAGAAAATGCCTGATGTTGATTTTTGGTGGTTTGTTTTTGATTTTGGCCATTCAGGTACGGTTTAATTTGCTGTTTATACATGTTATGAATGATGGGGCAGAATTAGCAGTACATAATTTTATACCGCAGTTTGTACAACAAGGGATTGGTTTTGCTGGTTTATTGACGCATTACTGGTTGGCAATTTTAGGGATTATCGGTCTATCTGGGTTGTTCTACTTGGTCAATTATAAAATTGCCATGGGTTGGTTGATTGCCACGCAGATCTTAGGGTTGCTGGTGGTTGAATTATTATCGACGGTGTTAACCACTTATTGGGACAAGGGTTTCAAAAAGGGATCAATGATGCCAGATCTCTTGTTAGTTTGGTGGTTTCAGATTCTGGCGGTTATTGCCGTTATTATTGTGCCAAGATTAACAGCTAACTGGCAATGGCAGTGGGGAATTCAACTGCTGGTTGTGTTTGGCTGGTGTCTGATGGCGTTAGCGCGCATGCAGCAAAATGGCATGCCGCTATCGAGTGAGCTTGGGGCACTATGTTTTGGCTATTTTTGGTGGCAATTGAGCGAACAGCAGTATCGTCGGCATGCAAAACATTGGCGTCATGTATTAGAAATTGACACCTTAATTTAAAGATGATATGATATTCAAGTTATCAAAGAGGTTGCAACCAACATGAGTAACGTAAATGAGTTCGCCAAGAACAGTGATTTTACGCGAAAGGGGCGGTTGCCGAAATTTCTCGCAAGGCAGCGGGGAATTGGGCTAACAACGAATAGTTGTTAGACTGTCACGGCGACGTGGTGTGCTTTGAAAAGTTACGATAAAATAACTTTTTAGACCTCTTTCTATTTACAAGAAAGGGGCTTTTTATTTGCCCCGATTAGGGAGAATGTTAATGGCAGAACATAATGGTGAGATGAAACGTAATCTCAAGACACGTCATGTGTCAATGATTGCTTTAGGTGGTTCAATTGGAACAGGTTTGTTTGTGGCTTCCGGTGCGACGGTTGCCCAAGCTGGTCCTTCAGGGGCGATTGTTGCCTATTTGGCAATTGGTGTCATGGTCTATTTCTTGATGACCAGTTTAGGTGAAATGGCAACTTATTCACCAACATCAGGTTCTTTTTCTGATTATGCCGGTCGCTATGTTGATCCCGCACTGGGTTTTGCGATGGGTTGGAATTACTGGTTTAACTGGGCGATCACATTGGCCGTCGATATTGTGGCTGTTGGTTTGGTGTCAAACTTTTGGTTCCCTAATACGCCATCGTGGATTTTTTCAGCGGTGGCTATGGTGTTCATTTTCTTGATTAACCTCTTTTCCGTGGGAGCCTTTGGCGAAACCGAATTTTGGCTGTCAATGATAAAGGTCATCACGATTATTGCCTTTTTGATTGTGGGTGTCGCTACGATTTTTGGGGTTATCCATTCAGATATTAACGTGATGAAAAACCTATCCGTTGGGAACCATGGTTTTGTCGGTGGTCCGCAAGCTATTTTGTCAGTCTTTGTTGTGGCTGGCTTCTCGTTCCAAGGTACTGAGTTAATTGGGATTACTGCTGGTGAAGCTAAAGATCCGGAAAAGTCTGTGCCTAAGGCGATCAATCAAGTTTTCTGGCGCATTTTACTTTTCTATATTATGGCCATTTTCGTCATTTCGGCTTTGGTTTACTACCGTGATCCGAGCTTGTTGAGTGCATCAACTAAGAATGTTGCCGAATCACCGTTTACAATTGTCTTTAAGAATGCTGGGATTGCCTTTGCTGCCAGTTTGATGAACGCGGTTATCTTGACATCAATTGTGTCATCAGCTAATTCAGGTTCTTATGCCTCAACCCGTATGTTATATGCCATGGCACGTAAGGGTGAAGCACCAAAGATTTTTGCAAAATTGTCAACCCGTGGCGTACCAGTAGCGGCCCTCTTCTTGACGACTGCAATTGGTTTATTGGCCTTTATTTCAAACACGAAGGGTGGGTCAGTGGCTTATACTTGGCTTGTGAATGCTTCTGGTTTGACCGGATTCATCGCTTGGGTTGGGATTGCGCTGTCGCATTACCGTTTCCGTCGTGCCTACGTTGCGCAGGGAAAAGATTTAAATGCATTGAAATATAAAGCAAAATGGTTCCCATTTGGTCCATTGTTTGCGCTAGTGATTTCAATTGGGGTGATTATTGGTCAGGATCCGGCAAGTTTTTCACAGTTTAATCTAGAGAAGCTTGCGGTGACTTACTTATCAGTGCCACTCTTCGTGGTATTATACGTTGGCTACAAAATTCGTCACAAAACTCACATTGTTAAATTGGAAGATGTTGATTTGACACAACAGAAATGAAAATAACAAGATGCCGCGTATTGAACCGGTGTCTTGTTTTTTATTGCAAGTGGTTACTGTGACAAAAGTATCGCGCATATTGTTATAATTGATTACAATAATATGATCAAAAAAAGGGGGGCAACATGAATCCAATCGTTATGCTGAGTCTCAATGTATTGGCCATGTATTTTGTATTTTGGACAATTAAGCCAATTAATTTCGCCAAGTTTATGCCATATACGCCGAAACAAGCCGGCTTTTTAAAGATTATTTTGGCGATTGCTTTAGGCTATTTGGTGGCGAGTTTCTTTATTTCTATTACGAATTGGATCCTTGTCCTACCAGCGACGGTATTTGGAAAGTAGCTCAAAAACGATTGGCAACTGTGGTATAATTGACTAGATTATGTAGACAAGTCGGCGTTGTACGCCCGTTTATAAAAATAAAAAAACTGGAGACAAAACATGGCAAAAGATATCGGCATTGACTTGGGAACAGCCAATGTTCTCATTTATGTAGAAGGTAAGGGTATCGTTTTGAACGAACCTTCTGTTGTAGCAGTTGATGACAAAACAGATCGTGTATTAGCAGTCGGTTCTGAAGCTTACCGGATGGTTGGTCGGACACCTGGCAATATTCGGGCTGTCCGTCCCTTGAAAGATGGGGTTATTTCAGACTTTGACGTCACCGAAGCCATGTTGACGTACTTTGTCAATAAGTTGAATGTTAAGGGCTTCATGTCAAAGCCGAACATTATGATTTGTGCCCCAACAAACATCACTGAAATCGAACGCAAGGCGATCATTCAAGCCGCGGAAAAAGCAGGTGGTGCCAAGGTTTATCTGGAATATGAACCAAAGGTTGCCGCTGTCGGTGCCGGATTGGATATCTTTAAGCCAGTTGGATCAATGGTGATTGACATGGGTGGTGGGACATCAGATATTGCGGTGCTATCACTTGGCGATATCGTAGTGTCTGAATCAATTCGCGTGGCCGGTGACAAAATGAACTTTGACATTGTGGGCTACCTTAAGCGCCGTCACAACTTGATCGTCGGTGAACGTACAGCAGAAACAATCAAAATTCAAATTGGTTCAGCCTTGCCAGTTGATGAACCATTGACGATGGAAGTGCGTGGCCGTGATAATTTTGAAGGGATGCCAAAAACGATTACGATTAACTCAAACGAAGTCGAAGAAGCACTCCATGACACGTTGCAACAAATTGTTCGTGCCACGCACTCTGTTTTGGCTAAGCTACCACCGGAATTAGCGGCTGATATTATTGATCGTGGTATCATGCTCACGGGTGGTGGGGCTTTGCTACATGGCATGGACCAATTGTTGTCTGACGCATTAGAAGTACCAGTTGTTGTGTCTGATTCACCACTAGATAATGTGGCTAAAGGTGCTGGGGCATTGCTTGAACACATGAAATCAGGGCGTAAAGGATTGTAATATGCGGAAGAAAAATCAAAATTTTGGTGTTGAGCTTGTGGTTGTCGAAAACCAAACACAAGTCTTGATTGATAAGAAACAGATTGGTTACGTTGCACCTGCAGATCGTGGTTTTGTTGGTTATTTTGGGCAGCAAGCAGTGATTAACCAAGCGAAAACACAAGACGAAGCAATTGAAGCTATTTTAGCAAGTTTTAACTTATATCAATAAAATAATCAGAAAAACCCTTATCATGAACATGATAAGGGTTTGTACATAAAACGAGGTAACATCAACATGCAACGACCTTCACGACAAATGAGTAATCGTACGTCCGGTTCAGAATTGGATTGGGGCATTATTTTAATTCTTTTGCTATTTATGATTATTGGTCTGAGTTCGATTTTCGAAGCAGCACTCAACTCACAGTATGGCACGATGCAATCGGCTTTGCGGGCGACAATTGTGCAGGGTGTGTTTTGGGTTTTAGGGGCAATTATCATTGCCTTCTTGTTGCGATTTGATGCCTCTCAACTCTGGCGATTAGCGCCAGTGGCCTACGGCTTAGGCATATTTTTGCTAGTGGCCGTTTTGATCTTTTATAACCGGGGGATGGCGGCAGCGACCGGTGCTAAATCCTGGTTTGTTTTCGGGCCAGTTTCTTTCCAACCGTCCGAAGTGGTGAAGCCAGCGTTTATCCTGATGTTAAGTCGGGTGGTGGCCCAACACAATCGCCAATATGAGCATCATGATGTGCATTCGGATTGGTTATTGTTAGGTAAGATGGCATTATGCTTCTTACCAGTCGCTGTTTTGATTGCGATGCAAAATGACTTGGGCACATTGCTCGTGTTTATGGCAATCTTTGGTGGTGTTGCCCTTGTATCAGGGGTGACTTGGCGTATTCTGGGTCCCGTCATTGCAGCAGTAGCGGCAATTGGGATTACATTATTGGCATTAGTAACATCAGCAACCGGGAAACAAATTTTGGATGCTTTGGGCTTCAAATTGTACCAGTTTGACCGTATCCAAACTTGGCTACATCCGGATCAAGATACCTCATCATCAGGTTATCAAACGTATCAAAGTTTGAAGGCCATTGGTTCTGGCCAACTGACTGGACAAGGCTTTGGCCATTTGAAGGTCTATGTGCCGGTGCGTGAGTCCGACATGATTTTCTCAGTAATTGGTGAAAGTTTTGGCTTCATTGGTGGCGCCTTGCTCATCGCGCTGTACTTTATCTTGATTTATCGCCTCATTGCGGCCACATTTAAAGCACAAAATGCTTTTTATGCGTATATTGCTACTGGTGTGGTGATGATGTTATTGTTCCACGTATTTGAAAATATTGGGATGAATATTGGTTTGCTACCATTAACTGGTATTCCATTACCCTTTATTTCCCAAGGTGGGTCATCGCTACTAGGTAACTTAATTGGGATTGGCCTGATTTTAAGTATCGGTTATCAACAGCAGAACGCGACCTTTAAAGAGTCGACAGGGTTTTCAATGTAATGATGACATTAAGCGAACTACAAACACAATTTATTGCTTTAAAAAATAAAACGCGTGATGGCGAGATTTTCCAATCACTAGGGGAGACGATGGCTGAAATACTGGCCGAGTTGTCACCGCAACCTATCACTGCGGTGGCGTTACCAGTGGATGGTGAACAGGCATTGATTGCGATGCGAGCGTATAGCCAACAACTGGAGGCGGCTGCGCAAGCGCATGGCGGAGAGACGCAGTTGCTGCCAGTTCCAGATGAGACACTACGTCTGGCAGTGGCACAGCTGGCCAATCCATTGCCCAAGTATCGTGACACTGGGGCGTTTTTTTTCCTGAGTGATATCATTCAAAATCAATTGTTGTCTGAGTCACAAATGCGGTGGTTAATCACTGATTTGGTGTCTGATGAGCAATTATTTGTTCACATTTTTGAAGTGAACAATGCGGCGATTTATCGACGATCGTTCAGTGTGTTGTTAGTGTCACTTTTGTTATTTACGCAGCGAACAAAAACGGCCTTTATGTCTGATGACTTATTGGATTATGTGATTAATCGGGTGGCTTTATATGCGGCCCTAGAGCGTGATGCGCGCGGGTTCATCGGCACTAATGGCTGGGCGCACGCGTTTACACACATTGGCAACGCGGTTAATGAAATCATGTTGATGCCAAAGCTCATGCGGGCTGACAAATTATTTTTGATGGCCAGTATGTTAGCGGGCTATCGCGAGCTACACCAACCCTTAGTGATGGGAGAAACCGACCGTATTGCTGAGGTCGCCTTGCGAGCAGCGCAAACACATGCGATTTACGAAGACTATCTGCTATTAACCTTAAAGTTATGGCGGAAAGATTTGGTGACGCGGCAAGCGCCACAATCAGAAGGGCGGTGGCATCAACTGTATAACCGAACACGTTTCTTTCACGCGATTTTATTGACAGATCGACAGGCTGTTCCTGATGCGGTATATCACTACGTCGAGCAGACAAAAGATTACTTGACATAAAATATACCTTGCATAATATTACCTCATATTGATATAATAAAAATCGGAGTAAAATACAATGACAAAAAAACACGTTGCCCTATTATTTGGTGGAAACTCTTCTGAACATGATGTGTCAAAGCGTTCCGCCCAAAACTACTATCAAGCGATTGAAGCGAGTGGCAAGTACGATATTACCGTATTTGCCATTGCGCAAAATGGCTATTTCCTAGATCCTGAAAGCTCAAAACGCGTGTTGGCCTTAGAAGATGAACAGCCAATTGTTGATGCTTTCATGGCTAAAGTTGATACGAAGGATCCGTTGGCGCGCATTAGTGCTTTGCGTGAAGCAGGAGATTTTGATATTTTCTTCCCAGTCGTGCATGGTAATCTTGGCGAAGATGGCACACTACAAGGTCTCTTTCGACTTTTGAATAAGCCATTTGTTGGTGCACCACTGCGTGGTCATGCGGTCAGCTTTGATAAGGCTATGACGAAAGAATTGCTAACGGTTAACAATATCCGCAATACCAATTACGTCGTTTTGGATGAAAAAACAGCGCAAGATTGGACTTGGGATAAAGTTGTCGCAACATTTGGTGATGTTGTGTTCGTGAAGGCGGCAAACCAAGGGTCATCAGTCGGCATTTCCCGTGCCACAACAGCTGAAGAATTTGCGGCTGCGTTGGCTGATTCTTTCCAATATGACTACAAAGTCTTGGTGGAACAAGCAGTCAAGGGCCCACGCGAACTTGAAGTTGGTGTGATCGGTAATGATGAACCATTGGTCTCAGAAATTGGCGCCCATGCCGTACCAAATCAGGGTGATGGCGATGGTTGGTATGATTACAACAACAAGTTTGTGGATAACTCTGCCGTTGAATTTGAAATCCCAGCAAAATTGCCAGAAGCCGTCACACAAGAAGTAAAAGACATGGCTTTGAAAGCTTATAAGGTTTTGAACTTGCGTGGTGAAGCACGGATGGACTTTTTGCTAGATGAAAATGATGTCCCTTATTTGGGCGAACCTAACACGTTACCAGGCTTTACAAACATGTCATTGTTTAAGCGCTTGTGGGATTACTCAGATATTGACAATGTGGCACTTGTTGAAAAGATGATTGCCTATGGTTTTGAAGAATTCGAGAAGAATGCCAAGTTAAGTTATCAATTTGTCACATTAGGTGAAGAAAAAATAGGGAAGTTTAATTAATGGTAAAGAACGGAAAAAATGACAGTTTCGACGGGAAGGCAATTCGTGCAGCGCGTAAGAAAATGCACTTGTCTCAAGTCGAACTTGCAGAAGGGATTACAACGCAAGCAACGATTTCGTTAGTTGAAAATCAAAATCGCGTCCCAAACGCTGATGCTTTGTTAGCAATTCTAGACCGCTTGAATCTTGATATGTCAGAATTTTTGTCGGGCGATTTCTTGACCCAAAAGGCCAAGGAACTGTTAGGCAAAGTTGTTTTGCAAATGAAGCATGAAGCGCTGAGAGAATTTGAAGAATTTGAAAAAGCCTTGAGTCAAAACGCGCCAACTTTGCAAGCTTACTATATTCTCAAAGCTGAAGAAGCCAGTCATAAGGGCGAAGATTTTGCGAAGGTGATTCAGTATGCTGATTTGGCGGTTGACAAGAAGACGCCATCATTAGGTGATTTCTATTTGTTCTATGCTTACCGGCAGATGGCAACTAATTATTTCTTGCAAGGTGATATTGAGGCAGCCAAAGAAAAGTTTAGATTAGCCGCTGAACTTGAACCTGACCTACTTACTGCCAATGATTTAGAGTTCCATGTGGTATTACAAGCGCGGCAACGTCATGTTGAATTTTTGATTGATCGTGGTGATTTGGATAGCGCAGCGGAACTTTTGCAAGAAGCGTTGCAAGTATTACGTAAGCGCGTCGATTTGTTCTGGGTCCCAGACTTGAGTGAATTGTTGGCAAAAGTGGAAGAAAAGCGTGGTAATTTGGCTGAAGCCAAGCGTCATTTACACTACGCACACGTAGCCGCCTATTTGTCAAATCGTCAAACAGCTGAAAGACGTTTGGCTGAATTAGATACAGTTGAATTTTAAGCAAAAAAAATAAGCCGTTAGGCTTATTTTTTTTGCTGTTTAGCCACGAACAACCAAGACATCAACCTTAGCAGTACGTGTGACGAATTCAGTCACTGAACCAATCACAAAGCGTTCAACAGCATTCAAACCAGTGGCACCAATCACAATAAGATCGGCGTGGACTTCGTTAGGCACTTCCTTAGCAATCAAAGCCTTTGGTGAACCATATTCAATCAAATAATCAACGTTCTTTACACCGGCATCAAGCGCTTGTTGCTTGTACTTTTCAAGGCTCTTACGTGTTTCTTCAGAAACAGCTTCAACCATTGTGTCGTCAAAGCTTGCAACATTTTGGAAAGCGCGTGTGTCAATCACGTTTAGGATTGACAAAACACCTTGATCACCAGCTTCGCTTACCAATTCAATGGCACGAACAAGCGCAGCTTCTGATTCTTTTGAACCATCCATAGGAACCAAAATTTTGTTGTAGTTTGCTGTCATAAGAAATCTCCTTTAGTAGTGTAGGTATATACTAAGTATAACGCTTACATGAAAAAAATAATAGTATTTTAGCCTGATTTGACCATAAAAAAAGCATCCATCGAAATGGATGCACGGGACATGCCCGGAACACTCGTGATACCGTTAACTGCTACGCAGATTTTCCTCGAAATTATCGAGGTGGATAGTTCATCAGGCTGGTCAGATTACCGAATGAAAGGGCAGATCTTTTCAGCCGTGAATTCCCAACCGAAAAATAAAGGTTGTAAGGAAAAAACTGATGGTGTAGCAATGCGCATATCTGAGGAATTCATCAATTATTATACCGCGAAAATGGTCACACAACCAGTCTTGACATTTGAGATGATAATGGGGTTACTGGAGACCCTTTTTTTGTTGTGTTTTCAAAGTTTGATAAATTTCCTGGAATGATTGCTCGATTTTTGAATTGCCTTTTGGTTGGAAATAAGTCACTTGTTGCAGTTGATCGGGTAAATATTGCTGAGGTACCCAGTCATTGTCGTAATCATGGGGGTAAATGTAACCCGTGCCATGTCCCAAGTCGGCGGCGCCTTTGTAGTGGGCGTCTTTAAGGTGTGGCGGAATGTCACGACTTTTGCCCTGACGAATATCAGCTAATGCGGCATCAATTGCACGGTAGGCGGCATTTGACTTTGGCGATAGCGCCAATTCAATAATGGCATTGGCAAAAGGGATTCGTGCTTCTGGCAGCCCCAAGCTTTGGGCGGCTTGAATAGCGGTTATGGCACGTTGTGCAGCACCGGGATTAGCTAAGCCGATATCTTCGTAGGCAATCACCGTTAAGCGTCGAGCGAGAATATTGATATCACCGGATTCGATGATCCGTGCGGCGTAATGTAAGGCAGCATCAACATCTGAACCACGAATGGATTTTTGAAGGGCTGAAATGACATCATAGTGCGCATCACCATCTTTATCCGCCGAAAGTGCTTTACGTTGGACGGTTTCTTCAATGATTGGTAAGGTGATATGGATTTGTTGGTTGTCATCTGGTTTTGTTGATAAGACAGCCAATTCCAAGCCATTCAAAGCGCTACGCAAATCACCATTTGTGGCACGGGCGAGTTGTTGACGTGCCGTTTCATCGAGCGTGACGTCGTATTGGCCGAGGCCATTAGTTTTGTCGGCCAATGCCCGATCCACCGCAGACAAAATGTCGGCTTCAGTTAAGGATTCTAACTGAAAAATTTGTGTCCGTGATCGGATGGCTGGGGTGACGTTGATATAAGGATTTTCAGTGGTGGCGCCAATTAAAATGATGGCACCCGATTCCAAATAGGGCAATAAAAAGTCCTGTTTGACTTTATTTAAACGATGGATTTCATCTAAGAGCAAAACCACTGCACCAGACATTTTTGCTTCCTCAGCCACAATTTGTAAATCTTTTTGACTATCTGTTGCAGCATTGAGCATGCGAAAAGCATACTTGGAAGAGCCAGCGATTGCCGAAGCGATGGATGTTTTGCCAATGCCTGGTGGGCCATATAAAATCATGGAACTGAGACGTTTCGCCGCGACCATGCGCCAGATGATTTTGCCTTCGCCAACGAGATGTTGTTGGCCAACAATTTCTTCAATTTTTGTTGGACGCATGCGATATGCGAGTGGTTGTTGCATCGTGAACGAACATCCCTTCTAGTTGGTTTAAGTGAAATAAATTTGATCGATATTAACGGCTTCATCAGCAGCTAGTAACACTGCGATTGGGTCATCTTCTGTTGTTGCGTCGTTTGTCGACAGCAAAGTGAACGGGTGATTTGTCGCAACTGCCATACGGACATATGTTGTAAAGAGATCGCCTGCGAGTGGTTGACTAATTAAGACTTTACCGTCCGTGTGTTGCTTTAATGTGGCCTCGAACTGGGCCTGAATTGCTGGTGAATTGAGTTGTGATTTTTTAACAGCAGCAATGACACGTTCTCTAAAAGTGCCTAGATAACGGCGTTGTTCATCAGGGTTAATTTTTGGTTGACCCCCGCCAAGCTGTTCGTTTTGCAAGCGTTCATTGATATCCATGGTTTCTTTCTTCTCCGATACGTTGTAATAAGTCTATTATACGTTA
>NZ_CBDKZH010000024.1:0-16771 GCF_965300815.1 Leuconostoc sp. | reverse complement strand
TAATATATCTAATTATAAAAACATTTAACCGGTTAATGGCTTTATAAATCAAGATCGTAAGGAAATGACGTGAGCGATGAGGCAGCATTAGTGTCAAAGGAGGCGTTTTATGCATAATTATTTTCAACCACAATTCATCGGGGAGTTTTTACCTGATGTGCTATCAGCGTTGCCGACAACGTTGTTGTTAACTGTTGTCTCCACAATCATTGGTGTGATTGTTGGGGCGGGGATTGCCTATGTGCGACTCGAAAATACCCCGATTTTAAAACAAATTGCGGTTGTTTTTACCTCATTTGTCCGCGGCACCCCAATTTTGATTCAAATGTTCTTAGTGTATTATGGCTTACCCCTATTTTTAAGCTATATCAGCATCAACACGGATAATGTGAACCCATTGATTTATTTGTTTTTGACTTACGGCTTGAATATGGCTGCTTTCTTATCAGAAATTATCCGTGCCGCTTTGTTGAGTGTCCCAAAAACGCAAAAGGAAGCAGCGATGACAGCTGGTTACACCAAAAGACAAATGTATATGAAAATTATTTTCCCACAGGCAACAGTGATTGCGATCCCAAGCTTTGCGACGATGGTGATTTCACTGTTACAAGACACCTCACTGGCCTTTACGATTGGCGTGTTAGATGTGGTTGGTAAAGCTAAAGCATTGGGGACGGCAACTTTACAAACCGTAGTGGCTTATATCAGCGCCAAGATAGTCTTTGTGGTATTAAGCTTCGTGTTAGAACGTGTCTTCCGTTTTGTTGAGAAGCGACATCATTATGCAAACCGAGCAGTGCCGACGGTGGCGCCAGCACCCGTGATGCCGGTGATTGAAAAACCAAAAATGATTTAAAAAACAGAATTTACAGTATTGAAAAAAATAAGTTAGAGAGATAAAAGAGGAAATAAGGATGGAAAAGAAGTCTGGTTCAAAAAAGGGTTGTGGCTTGGTTTAGGCGTTGTTGGGGTGGCCGTAGCGGCGGTGATGTTGTTGCACGGCAATGGCGAATCAGCGAAATCGGCGAGTGGTGTGACGACGGTTAACGTTGGTTCTGGTAATGATGGTCAGCCGTTTGGTTATCTCGATAAAGATGGTAAGCCAGCCGGAATGGATATTGCGTTAATTCAAGCAATCGATAAGAAATTGCCACAATACAAATTTAAGTTAGTGTTGTCTGATTTTCCAACGTTGATTACGAATTTGAAGAGTGGCAAGACGGATATGGCCCTCTACCAAATTGAAAAAAATGCAGAACGTGAGCAAGACTTTAAGTTTGGGCAGGTTGGTTATACCGTGTGGGATACACTGTTAGCAACATAGTCTGCTACTGGTAAGTTAAACTCATTTGCTGATGCAAAGGGTAAAAAGCTGTATATCACGAACTCGACGAACCAGGCAACCTTAACGGATGCTTATCTCAAGGACCATCCAGATGCCTTTTCAGTCGTTCGGGGTACGTATACCACCGAACAAATTGCACAAGGTTTTAAGTCCGGGCAATTCAATGTTTATCCAGCACCAAAGTACTCGATTGATTTGTTGAATCGTCAGTTTGGGACAAAGTTGATTGCTGGTCAATCAGTTAACCATTCAAACGCTTACCCAATGTTTAATAAGTCTGCGGATCCAAAGCTCATTGCTGCTGTCAACAAGGCGATGAAAGAACTGAAGGCGGATGGCACATTGAAGGCATTAAGCGAAAAGTGGCTCAAGGGCGACTATGTACCAAAGGATTAACGGGAGAGAACTATGACATTTGATTTGGGCTTTATTTTTCAGGTGATCCTGACAGTAATCCGTTACGTGCCGATCACCTTATACATGGCGGTTGTTAGTCTTATTATTGGTGGCGCTTTGGGGTTAGTGGTGGCTTTGATTCGTTTCTATCAGGTGCCGGTGTTATCCCCAATGATAGGCACCGTGATTACAATTCTGAAAGGGGTGCCGTTGATCTTAGTTTTCTTGGTCATCTTTTTAATTACCTCGCAAAACTTTAATAGCATCGCTAAGGCCATCGGGTTACAGATCAAATATGGTGACTTGCCGATGAGCCTGTTAGCAATTATTGGGCTGTCGTTGATGGCGATGGTTGGTCTCAGTGAAGCCTTCCGTGGCGCCTTTGAGTCGGTGAAGACCGTCCAATTTGATGTGGCCCGTTCACTGGGGATGACACGATTGCAAACCATTCGACGGGTACTGATTCCGCAAGCTTTTCCAGTGGCTTTCCCAATGATTGTCAACATGTTGATTAATTTGATTAAAGGCACCGCGATTGCTTCATTGGTTTCAGTGGTGGAAATCTTCTCGGCAGCTACGCAATCGGCCAGTTCAAATTATAAATACTTTGAAGCGTATATCGCAGCAGCCGTTGTTTATTGGCTGATGACCATTTTGATTGAACAGGCGGTACACCGCTTTGAATTGAAATTTGCTAAAAAATGGAAAGGGCACGCGCATGATTGAAGTGAAAGCATTACGTAAAAAATTCAATAATCATGAAGTCTTGAAAGGCGTAGATTTAGCTTTGCAACCTGGTGAAGTGGTGACAATTTTAGGGCCTTCTGGATCAGGTAAAACCACGTTTCTTCGGTGTTTAAATTTTCTGGAACAGGCTGATTCTGGTGCCATCAAAGTCGATGGGGATTGGGTGTCATTTGACCAAGCCACGACAGATGATGTGATGAAACTCCGGCGCAGCATGGGAATAGTCTTTCAGAATTATGCGTTGTTTCTCAATAAAACTGCGCGCCAAAATATCATGGAACCCATGACGTTAGTCCACCAAGTGAGCCAGACGGCAGCTTTTGATCGTGCCACAGAGTTGTTACAAGCTATCGGCTTAGCGGACTTTGGCGACTATTATCCGGCGCAATTATCGGGTGGTCAGCAGCAACGTATTGGGATTGCCCGTGCTTTGGCGGTGCATCCAACCGTCTTGTTATTTGACGAACCAACTGCGGCCCTAGATCCAGAACTAGTTGGCGAAGTGTTAAAAGTCATGAAGGCAGTTAAACAGGCCGGTGTGTCAATGATTGTTGTGACCCATGAAATGCAGTTTGCTTATGAAGTCAGTGATCGGGTGATTTTCATGGCCGATGGCGCCATTATCGAACAAGGGACACCACAGCAAATTTTTGAAGCCCCACAAGAACCGCGCACGCAAGCCTTCCTCAACCGCTTTAAAGTGCGTTATGCCTAAGAAATATAAAGGAGTTCAATATGTCAGAACAGCAATACCAATTTGCCACGCGCGTGGCGTCATTACAACCAAATACCCTGCGGGAGCAGGCAAAGCAAGTGCAGATTGCTGATGATTTTATTAAGCTCACTTATGGGTATCCCAGCAATGAGGCCTTTCCAGTCGCAAAATTAGCGAAAATATCAGAACGCATTTACCGTGAACATGCCTTTGAATTTATGCAGTATGGTGAAAGTGAAGGGATTCCGAAATTACGTGAACAAATTAAAACGCGCTTAGCAGCCGAACAGGGTCTGGATGTTGTCAATAATGATGTGTTGATTACGTCTGGTTCAACGCAGGGGATGGATTTGGTGTTTAAAATTTTCGTCAATGAAGGGGATATTGTGCTGACGGAAGAACAAACTTTTGTTGGTGCCGTGAATGCCATCAAATCTTACGGGGGTCAAGTGCAGGGACTTCCATTTGATATTAACCGTGGCAGTATTGACCCAGACGTGTTAGCCCAAACTTTAGCGGCCGATGTGACCCATAAAATTAAGCTACTTTACTTGATTCCGACCTTTCAAAATCCCATTGGCACGTCGATGTCAGCGGCCGATCGTCAACGCATTTACGACATTTGCCAAGCTCATCAGGTCATGATTTATGAAGATGATCCATATGGTGATTTATTGTACATGGATACGCCGGCGTTACCCAAAATCAAATCATTTGATGTGTCTGGTCATGTGATTTATGCGGGTTCATTTTCAAAAATTTTGGCACCAGGATCACGATTAGGCTTCTTACTGGCACCAAAACCAGTGTTCCAAAAGTTGGTCTTGGTCAAACAGGTGGCGGATTCGTTTGCCAATTTGTACTGGCAGTACTTAGCGAGTCAATTGATTGAAGATGATGAGTTTAATGCTCACATTGCCTATCTCAAGGCGCTTTATCAAGTGAAAATGGCGGCGATGGTGACAGCTTTGCAACAATATGGCTCAGAGTATTTAAGCTTTGTTGCCCCGGATGGGGGTTACTTTGTCTCGGTGAAACTCAACGATGATATTGATCCGACTGTTTTCTATGATGAATTAGATCGCCGGCATGTTGGGGTAATTCCGGGCAATATTATGAGTGCTGCCGGTCAGGGATATGACCAATATTTTCGATTGAATTTTACGTTGCCAACGCCAGAAACCATTACTGAAGGGATAAAACGGATTGCCGCGGCCGCAGCTGCCGCGAAAATACCACAACAGGTAGAAGTTTGAGTGAGGGCGCTGCGATGAAACTTTTGTTTTTTAACGCCTCAATAATCGAACAACGTCTGATTGCGGAATGGTCAGCAACACATGGTGTGTCGGTTAAGACAGTCGCGGCGCCATTGTCCCATGACAATATCGCGTTAACGCACGGCTATGATGCCTTGATGTTTTATCCCAGTCGGGCATTTCAAACGGATGCGACTTTGTATCAACAATTAGCGCAAAATGGTATTAAACAGCTATCGATTAAATCAACGGGTTACGACAATATTAATTTGATGTATGCGCAGCATTATCAGTTGACAGTGACTAATGTCCCCAACTATTCACCTGAATCGGTCGCACACTTTACGATTATGAGTATCTTGATGTTGCTACGACAGTTACCGGAACAGCTGAGAACAGCGCACACCGTGTCACGGCAGCATTTGATTGGCAAAGAATTAACGGACGTGACGGTTGGTATTTATGGCGCCGGGCGCTTAGGCAGTCTAGTCGCCAAGACCTTGCATTTTATGGGCGCGCGTGTCTTGTTTTATGCCCGTACGCCCAAACCAGCGTTAACTGCGCTGGGTTTGACGCAAGTGAGTTTTGAGACGTTACTAACAGCTAGTGATGTGTTAAGTATTCATGTCCCGTTAAATGAAACAACGTATCATCGTTTTAATGCGGTAACATTAGGGAAAATGAAAGATGACGCGATACTCATTAATACTGCACGTGGTAGTGTCATTGATACCGCAGCGTTAATTCGGTATGTCCGACAAGGTAAATTTAGTGGGTTGGCCTTAGATACTTTAGAAAATGAAGATACCCAAGGCTTT
This sequence comes from Leuconostoc sp., assembly GCF_965300815.1. Taxonomy (NCBI): domain Bacteria; kingdom Bacillati; phylum Bacillota; class Bacilli; order Lactobacillales; family Lactobacillaceae; genus Leuconostoc; species Leuconostoc sp. The sequence goes on along the minus strand of NZ_CBDKZH010000024.1, from coordinate 11,494 downwards.
CAAACAAACCCATATTATCAGGCGTTAGAAGCATTTGAGAATGTGATACTCACCCCACATATTGCCTATTACACATCGGCAGCCGTTCGCGATATCGTGATGACGGCATTGGACAATGCCTACGATGTGATTAGTACAGGTATATCTGACAACGTGGTGCTAAATTAGGAGGTCAACCATGAGCTTTATTACAATTCAGGATGTCCATAAATCATTTTATGGCAAGGAAATTTTAAAAGGGATTAATCTTACGATTGAAAAAGGCGAGGTGATTGTCATTTTAGGCCCTTCTGGATCGGGCAAAACAACCTTTTTGCGTTGTCTTAACACGTTAGAAAAGGCAGATCGTGGTCAGATTAGAATTGATGAGGTGACCAAAGATTTTGCTGGTCATGACCCCAAAAATACGCGTGACTTAATTTTAAAAACAGCGATGGTGTTTCAAGGACATGCTTTGTTCCCAAATATGACGGTTTTACAAAATGTAATTGAAGGGTTGATTCGCGTGAAGAAAATGTCACGGGCGGCGGCGACGAAACTGGGCTTACGCACCTTATCAGCAGTTGGGTTGGCTGATCGCGTGAACTATTATCCCGCACAGCTTTCCGGTGGCCAGCAGCAACGTGCCGGCATTGCGCGGGCGATGGCCATGGAACCAGAATTGCTTCTATTTGATGAACCAACGAGTGCGCTTGATCCGGAACTGGTGGGGGAAGTGTTAACTGCCATGAAAAAACTAGCGCAAGCCGGGCATACGATGATTGTTGTGACCCATGAAATGCAATTTGCTTATGAAGTGGCGGATCGTATTTTGTACATGGAAGGTGGTGTGGTGGTGGAATCAGGGACGCCTGCAGCCATCTTTAATACACCACAAGATCATCGCACACAGAAATTCCTAGCGCGCTTAGCTGGTCAAGATTTCAGTGCCACTGAATTGGTCAGCCTATGATACAACAGCATGATCGGCTGATGCCACATACCAAAGACGCCGCCAAAGACCGCCATGTTGGTCAGACGCAGCGTCTTTTTCAACAAGATTTTCTGTTGTTAATGGTGATTAATTTTATGGTCATGACCGCCGTGACCGCACAAATGGGGACGTTACCATTATATGTGACGCAATTAGGTGGCGATGCGATGATGTCGGGCTTGGTGATTGGGATTTGGGGGTTAGCAGCCTTGGTCGCGCGTGTGCCTGTGGGTAAAATGATTGATCGCTTTGGACGCAAGCCATTGATCGTGATTGGTATGCTTGTTTTAGTGGTCGATTTCGGCTTACTGATTTTTAGTCAATCATTACTTGTTTTGATTTTACTGCGTGCGTTTCAAGGTATTGGTAATGGCACTCAAAGCACCGCAGTTGCGACGCTGGTCGCTGATAAATTACCCCCACGACAGCTATCCATTGGGTTAGGCTACTTCAGTATTTCACAAACCTTACCAGCAGCAGTTGGGCCAGCAATTGGCCTCTTAATTGTCAATCATTGGGGATTTCAGGCGATGTTTTATTTCAGTCTGGGTTTGGTTGTTGTGGCACTCGGTTTAACGGTTTTGGTGCGTGACACGTATAATCTCAAAACGCAGCAAACGACTGCGGCAACGTCTCCAGTTGGAATTTTGGCATTGCTTGCACAAGTGAGTATTTGGGCGCCAAGTTTGGTTGTTTTTATTGCTGCTTTCGCCAACGCCGCCGTGGCCGCCTTTTTAGTCCAATTTGGGTTTGAAAAAGGGTTGCCCTTGACGCTAGTTGGTTTAAGTTTTACTGTGCAAGCACTGGTTGGTGTTTTAGCACGGATTTGGTTTGCTAAGTTGTATCTGTATTTTCACACGCTGACCTTAGTAGGTAGTAGTATTGTGATGATTGCCAGTGCGTATGTATGCATTGCGTTTAGTCCAGGCATTGGGGGATTTTTGATCGCCGGCGGATTAATTGGCCTTGGCTTTGCGTTGTTGATGCCCTTGATGAATGCCGTCGTACTACGGGATGTCTTACCAGTGCAGCGTGGTCGTGCGACCGCTATTTTTTCATCCGGAACGGACGTGGCCTATGGTATGGGGGCCATTATATGGGGGATTTTTGCCAGTTATTTTGGCTATTTTGCGGTGTATTGTGTCGCTGCGATATTGGTTGCCACGACGTTAAGCCTTGTCATGCGCTATCGGCAAATCTTGCGACAATCAGTGTAACTGATTATGAATGAATTTTATTCATGTTAAATTAAAATAGTTTCGTCATATTCATGTTTGGATTCGGGTATGATAGTTGTCAAGAAAGCAAGAGGACTAAACGCTTATGACACGATCACATTTATCAACCCGTTACCAACAAACAGCAGAGTTAAACATGGATCAAATTTTTGCCCAGGCGGCTGATCCAGAAAATATTTCTTTTGGAATGGGACTGCCAGATGAAGCGGTTTTTCCTAGCGAGGCTTTAGCTCAGGCTTTTAATGAAGCGATTGCTACGGCAGGTGCGTCAATTTTTCAATATCACGATACGCAAGGGCCATTATCACTGCGAGAAAAAATTGCGGCTTTGACGGCAACTTATTTTGATTACCGACCAACAGCTGATCAAATTATGATGACGCAAGGCGGGCAACAAGCCATTGATATTATTGGGCGCGCCTTTTTAGATAAGGATGATCATATTATCGTTGAAGCACCAACTTATATGGGGGCTTTAGATGCTTTTGATAGCTATGAGCCGATTTATCATGAAGTGAGTTTAGAAGCTGATGGTATGGATATGGCACAGTTAGAAGCAACCTTACAGCAGTATCCAGAGACAAAATTTGTCTATACGATTCCCGATTTTCAAAACCCAACTGGGGTAACCATGAGCTTGGCGAAGCGCAAGCAATTATTAGCTTTAGCCGCACAATATGACTTTTACATCATTGAAGATAGCCCTTACCGTTATTTGCGTTACACTGGCGAGGCCGTGCCATCATTAGCGGCATTAGACACAGATGGTCGGGTGATTTTAATTTCTAGTTTCTCTAAAATTTTATCGCCGGCTTTGCGTACGGGCTGGCTTGTGGCCAATCCGGCATTAATGGCATTGTTCTTAAAAATCAAATCAGGACTTGATATCCAACCGTCGTATATTAGCTTGATGGCGATTGATCACTATTTAGCCAAGCATGACATTCAAGCACACATTGCCACCATTAATGCCAAATATCGTGATAAATGTGCGTTGATGTTAGCTTGTTTAGCTGCTGATATGCCAGACACAGTGACGTTTACGCAGCCAAATGGTGGCTTCTTTATCTGGGTAAGTTTGCCCGAAGGGGTTAATGCAACCACATTATTAGCCGAACAGATGTTATCACAAGCCAAAGTTGTCTATGTGCCATCAGAGATGCAATATGCTTCACGGCAGGTGACTCATCAATTCCGGTTAAACTTTACTGGTGCAACGCCAGACGACATCAGAACAGGGATTGCGCGTTTGGGCAAAGCATTACATCAGCACCTGTTTGTTGCACAATAAAAAGCCAATCGTAATGACAGATTGGCTTTTTAGCTGAGATAAGTTTCAATTTCTTGTACTAAGGCACGCACGGCTGGCGATAAAATGTCGTTTTTACTTTGGACAAGGGCGATGGTGCGGTAAAAAGGTTCATCGAATGAGAAAATGCTGACGTCACCGCTTAGTTTTCTAAGTGCTAAATCAGGTAAAATGCCGAAGCCCAGGCCTGCTTCAACCATTGAAACAATTGATTGATCATCAATGGAGAAGTTAATGGTATTTGGGCGAACATCGTAAAAATCCAACGTTTTTTTGGTGTCACGGTCATAATCCGCTTTTTGCAACATGAATTGAACACCTTTCAAATCTGCCTTAGTAATAGTTTTCCCATTACGAGGCTGAAAGTTTGCAGGCGCGACACACTTAATTTCATCGCGCAGGAGTTCAGTGACTTTGACGTTTTCGGAGACGGGGAGAAGCGTAAAGCCGAGGTCAAGTTCTTCATAGGCGACGTGTTGGCTAATATCTGAAAAGTTATCTTGGGTCAGAGAAACGGCGATATTGGGAAACTGTTTGGCGTAATTACGCAAAATATCGGGTAGCCAATTAATGCAGACACTACTAAAGGCCCCAATTTTAATGACCCCAGATTCTAAACCTTGGATTGCTTGCACTGTTTTTTCGAGTTCTTTTTCTTCGGCGAGAATTTTACGAAAAATGGGGTAAAGTTGCGCCCCATTCGTCGTTAGAGAGACTTCTGCACGATTACGAATAAAAATGGGGAACCCGTATTTTTTTTCGATTTGATTAATGGCGTGACTGACCGCACTGGCTGTAATGTTGAGTTTTTCAGATGCTTTTTGGAAGGACTTTTCTTCAACAATTGTGACGATGGTTTCATAGATGAATGTGTTCACAATAACACTCCTGATTTTTCAATGTGCCCTGATAATTGGCCATGAAGATATGCTGATAATATTATCGTACCACACTTAATAATCACGTGATATAGTCTGGTGTGACAACGATTAAACATCTCATTTTTGACAGATTTTAAGCTGAAACACGTGTTATTTTGTGCTATAATGTCCCCATGGAAATGCATATTAGTAAACGAATTAATATTTTACGCGCCATTGTGATGGGTGCTAATGATGGGATTATCTCGATTGCAGGCGTTGTTTTTGGGGTCTATGGGGCCTCAATGAATGCTTGGGCTATTTTTTTGGCTGGGTTAACGGCTACCATTGCGGGGACTTTTTCCATGGCGACGGGGGAATATGTTTCGGTTAACTCACAGCTAGATTCTGAACGCGCAGCACGCGCACAACAGATTATGGCGTTGGATCAACATTTTAACCAAGAAAAAGAATTTCTAACGCAACACTATTTAGCTGATGGCATTACTGCCGAGCATGCCCGTGCATTAGCGCAACAAACGATGCAGCAAGATGCCTTGAACGAAACGTTACATGCCCGTTATGGCATTGATGAAGATAATTTGATTTCACCAATTGAAGCAGCATTGGCCTCGATGATCGCTTTCCCAATTGGGGCGATTTTACCGATGGTTGGCATGACGCTAGTGCCGGCACCTTATCGCGTCATTACCACACTTGTGTTTGTGGTGTTAGCGCTTGTGTTAACGGGCTATTTCTCAGCCGTTTATGGCAATACGCCGAAAACACGGGTGATTTTACGGAATGTGTTGATGGGAGTCGTGACCATGGGGGTCACGTATGTAGTTGGTTTACTCATGGTTGCTTAACATGACAAAAAAGAAATTATCATTATCTGAAAGATTAAATATTATTCGTGCAGGGGTTTTAGGTGCTAACGATGGAATCATTGGTGGTGCCGGTGTTATTTTAGGGGTCACGGGTGCGACAACAAATAACACGGTTATTTTTGTGGCGGGCGTTGCTGAAATGTTTGCGGTCGCTTTTTCCATGGCTTCTGGTGAATTTGTATCTGTGTCGTCTCAAAAAGATACCGAACAAGCCGTTGTTGCCAAGGCTGAAACCTTATTAGCCACACAACCGCAAGTCGTCCATGATGAAATTGCGACGTATTATGAACAACGAGGTGCAACCCCTGAATTGGCGGCCCAAGTCGCTGATGATTTAATGGTCAAGGATGCTTTAAAACACTATGTTCAGATTAAGCATGGGATTGTTGTGGGTGAATATTTAAGCCCGTCACATGCGTTAGTATCATCCTTTATCGCCTCAGTTTCTGGGGGGATTTGGCCACTATTAGCCGTGGCATTTTTGCCGCAGGACTATAAAGTGATTGGTACCGTCATGGCCACGCTGTGGGCACTCTTCTTGACTGGCTGGTTGAGCGCCTGGTCAGGTCACGCACCAAAATTACCCGCTATATTACGTAATGTTTTAACGGGTGTGATTACGATGGGATTTACTTATTGGATTGGGACTTTGCTCAAATAAAAGCTGAGGTAGACAGTGCTACTTCAGCTTTTTGTGTTAATGACAGGCAGTACACTACTGTGAGTGGCAGAAGTGTTTACTTATGATTTTCGCAGCCGTATAATCAAGTAAAATTGAATGACGGAGAATGCGGATGACAACTATTTTGGCACTCCAAAATATGACGAAATCATATGGGACACGTACAGTGCTTGACCAAGTGAGCTTGCAGTTACCAACGGGACAATTATTAGGGTTAATTGGCCCGTCTGGTTCGGGAAAATCAACGGTGATTAAACTAGCCCTTGGCATGACACAAGCCGACACAGGCGAAGCGTATATTTTTGAGACGCGGATGCCAAATCGCAAAGCGTTAGCTCAAATTGGTTACATGGCGCAAAATGATGCGCTTTATGAGACGCTGACTGGCTATGATAATCTCAAGTTTTTCGCACAAATGCGTGATATCAAAGCTGTTGATCACGAAATTAGTCGGGTGGCGCAGATTGTTGATTTAACTGCTGCCTTAAAACAACAAGTTAAAGGCTATTCGGATGGGATGAAACGCCGCCTGTCACTCGCCATTGCATTGTTAGGGGAGCCGGATTTATTAATTTTAGATGAACCCACGGTCGGCATTGATCCTGCGCTGCGCCTTCAAATCTGGGAGGAATTACGGCGTCAACAAGCCAACCAAAAGACTATTTTGATGACCACGCATGTGATGGACGAAGCTGAAAGAGTTGATCGCGTTGTGCTCCTTTTTGATGGCCGCATTATCGCTGATGATAGTGCTGCTGCACTCAAAGCACAGTATGACGTTTCAACAGTAGAGCAGGTGTTCTTAAAAGCGGAAGTCGAGGCTACCAGATGATGAAAAGTATGGTCATTGGACAACGTATTTTAAAGGAATTGGCGAAGGATAAACGTACATTGGCGTTGATGTTTTTGGCACCGTTGTTAATTTTAACGTTGATGAATTTAATTTTTAATACGAATGCCACACCGTCTGTCAAAATTGGTACGGTACAGATGCCAACGCCTGTGGCCAAGCAACTCGATCAGATCAAACACGTCACGCAAACTGGTTATGCGACTGAAACGGCTGCGCATGATGCGTTAAAAGCGCAGCGGGTCGATAGCGTGATTGTCTACAAAAAGGCCACGCATACGTATCAGGTAACGTATGCTAATTTGGATGTGAATAAAACAACTTTAGCCAAAGCAGCCCTACAAAATACCTTAACGCAAAATAAGTTGCAAACATTGTTGCAGGTCGTTAGCGCATTACCTCATTCTCAAGCGTTGGACGCACAACTTCAGTCAAAGGTAGAACAAACTTATTTATATGGCGATAGTCAGACACGGTATATGGATACGGTGTTACCTATTCTAATGGGATTCTTTGTCTTTTTAGTGAGTGGCATGGCTATTTTGAAGGAGCGCACAACAGGGACGCTCGAACGCTTGTTAGCCACACCAGTTCGCCGTGGACAGATTATTTTTGGCTATACCATTAGCTATGGCGTGCTCGCCATTTTGCAAACGTTAACGATTGTTTTGTACACGGTATACGTGTTGCGCTTGCCAATTGTTGGCCAGATTGGTTGGGTTATTGTGACGAATATGCTCTTAGCATTAGTTGCGTTGGCACTAGGTATCTTGATGTCGACTTTTGCGACTTCCGAATTCCAAATGATGCAGTTTATTCCGCTGATTGTTGTGCCACAAATTTTCTTTTCAGGGATTGTGCCGCTGGATACCATCAACCCGTGGCTTGCGAAAGTACAATACATTCTGCCTTTGACATATGTCGCCAATGCGGATAAAAAAATTATGATGCAAGGTTTCGGTCTGACCCATATTTGGTTTGACTGTTTGGTTTTACTTAGTTTCTTCATCATTTTGACCGGAATCAATATTCGCGGTTTAAAGCAATATCGTCGTGTTTAGATGGCTGTAAAACGACAAGTAAAAAAGCTGAAGTAGTCATGGCTACTTCAGCTTTTTAATTAATGGCGGCTCATGTATGTTTGTCGTTGACACATGTGATAAAGGCCATAGCCGGCTAATAAACTGATAAATGGCGTGTATTGAATCATGTATTTTGTCCCACCAGATTCAAAAATCAATAAGAACAGGAGACCGCCAAGTAAGGTAAGTGAAATCAAGGTCGCTTTAGCGTTTGTTTGATAAAACCAGGTCGTATAAATCATAGCAACTAAAATGAGTAACCAAACCAGTTGCATGATAAATTGGTAATTCGCATGCCAAGTGACGCGATCACCCACTTGAATGTTATGTTGATAAATGACATCTTGTAACTTTTGACTGGCGGTATTTTTTTGTTTGAGTGTTCGGACGGTTGACCACAACTGCTCGCGGTGGGCCCCCATGATACCAGTATCGACATTATCACTATATTTCATGAGATAGAATTTCAACGAACCGCCCAGTCCGCGTTCTTGCGTACGAGCAATCAGGCGCTGTAATTCTGGCTTTTTGCGCGCGTCTTTATTGGGATAAGCAATGGCAAATCCGTAATCTGCGTCATTAAATGTGCCGTGCACCGTGTTTTTATCCTCAGGATTACCGTAACTACCGAGCAAAATATAATGGACGGCAGGGAACCCTTTTGTCGGATCAATGGTAACGATTTGTTGTTTCGCCACGTAACTATTAAACGATACGACAGTCATGGCAAAAAACAAGCCACCAGTCAGCCCTAATAGTACTATTTTTTTAAGCGATTGCATATGACGCAAATAATTTGGTGAAATGATCAAAAAAACAACCAAGGCGATGATAAAGATAATGGCGCTAGGGCGCAATAAGTAGAGCAATCCCAGGGCGATACCAGCTACCGTGAGGTACAGAAATCCCCATTTGTTGGTTTTAAACCCTTTGAGTAGGCAAAGGAGTGTCAAACTGGTAAATAAGAGGCCGTAGTTATCCGTGTAAGGGAGGATAAAGATAGGCTGAGCCATGACAAAGTAGGCAAAAATTAAAGTCGCACTATTGGCAATCGCGCGTGAGTTAAAATAGGTTTTAGCAAATAAGCGAAAGAGTAAGACTGAGACATCAATGATGACAAGCGTCGCTAATTTAAATGCCCCTAATTGGGTCCCAATCACTTTTGACATGACGAAACTCATGAAAAAATACATGGTATTGTTGGGATTAATGGATAAATAGTGGGCAATGGTTTGTGGGGTTTCTAAACCACCTAAAATCACTTGCGCATCTGAACCAACGTCAGTTTGCAATGTCATGAGTAATGCGACTTGCCAGCCTACCAGTAGACAAAATGCTAGCCAGAATAAGCTATTGTGATGGGATTTAACCCACCGCCAAATTGTGGCGATTGGCCGTTTTAGGGATAAAAGTGTCCCAACATAACCCAGCAATAGCGCCACAAAAAGACCGATAATCAACCGATTACCCAGTTGCCAGGGTGATAGTGTACTGGATTGCAATGATAAGAAGAGTGCCAGCAGTAACAAGATTAAAGTGGCGGTGTTAATCATGCGATAAAACACGCGTTGCATAACTGAAAGTTCCTCCAAAAGTTCCGATGAATTTGAACACAGATAGCACTATCATAACAAATATAATGATGTTTTGCAGATAAACTTGTGATTGGTATCGTGATGGAAACTAACGGCTTGGTGAAGTGGTGCTTTTCTGATGTTCGTCAAGTATAGCCAACCAGCGCATGTCCGCCCAAGCTAAGATTGTTTGTGCAATTCGGAGATGTTGTGTGGTGTAACCGGTAATGGGGCCCTGGATGAGTGGGGGCAAGACAAGATCCCCAGCTAAATTATAGGTGGCGGTGTTGCTTTGTGCGGTAACTGATAGCTGTTTTTCGATGGCTAACTGTGCCAGTGCCATCATATCAGACAGGTTCATTTGCGCATGACGTTGCCGAGCAGCGACGGCTGCTGCTGTTTTTGCTTCGCGTTGCCGGGCTGCTGTGTGATCAGAGAGATAAAAGCCACCCCATTTTTTCATGCCTTGGTCATGATAAAGCTGACCAAAAACTTGCAATGGCCAGCTTGGCTCATAATTTGGGTATTGTTCAGTCATTTACTTGCCCACCTTGATGTCCACCGACTAAATTGGCGCGACTGATGGCCGTTGCTGCTGCATCAAGTGATGCGCCATACACGAGCTTAGTCAGACCAAAACGTTGTCGAATCTGATCGATTGCCTGGTCGAGTTGCTGGTGTTTGGCGAGTGTGGCTGGGGTGTTAAACAAATCCAACTGCAGCACAGTATCTGGTGATAGCTCGCCAAAGTAAACAGCCTCTTGCTGGGCAGCACCGCTTTGCCTATGTTGGGGCGATAAGGCGGCTGCGTGTCGTTGTAAAATTTGAGTGACATTAGTCGGGGTCGCTAACCGTTGTGTCTGCTGCCACTGCTGACGCATTGTGAAGCTGTTAATCTGAATACTGATGGTGCCCGCCAGCAAATGCTGTTGACGTAAACGGGTAGCAACTTGCGCCACAATTTCTTGCAAAACGATGCGGATATCGTTGATATCAGTATAGGGGCGTGGCAGAATTTGAGAATTGCCTAGACTTTGAGACGCGGGGACCACTTTTTCGCGAATGAGCGTCCGGTCAACGCCCCAAGCTAAGGCGTATAAGCGTAGCCCGTTTTGTGGGCCAAAAACTTTCCTTAAACGAAATGGGTTCGCATGTGCTAAGTCAGCCATGCTATAAATGCCCATTTGATTGAGTTTGTGAGCGGTGCGATGACCAATTGACCAGATACGATCTAGTTGATTGATTGGCCACAATTTTTCTGGCACGGTTTCAAAATGAAGATCGCCAATAAATGAGGGATCGTGCTTGGCATACAAATCTAACGCAATTTTTGCCAAAGTGGGGTTATCCCCGATGCCAACAGTAGTGTATAAGCCGGTTTGGGCATGGACGTCGAGCTGAATTTTACGGGCGACTGCTTGTGGTGTTGACCCAAAAAATTCCCATGTATCCGTCATATCTAAGAGACTTTCATCAATGGAATAAGGGTGCCAATCCTGGTCGGCAACATATTGACGATAAATCTTGTTAATTACTAGATTGATGTCAATATAGTGGTTCATGCGTGGTGGGACTTGAATAAGATCAGGTAATCCTTGTAAATCTTTCAGACGGCTGACATTATGTTTTAAGCCATATCGCTTTTTAGCCATTGGGGATGTTGCCAGCACTAAGCCACCACCGCCAACATTAGGGCCTTTTGATACCACGACTAACGGCACTTTCATTGGGTGCAAACCACGGGCCACGGCTTCGACAGAAGCATAAAAAGATTTGGTGTCAATCACGAATACCACACGTTTTGTTTCAAAGCGATAGTCATAGTCATTCATGTCAAAGCCTCCAAAAATACTAATGATCTCATTATACGAACAAATGTTCTGTTTGTCTAGTCGTGCGTGTTGGGTTTGGATGGATAATCACATTAATTCGTGGTCAAGGTCTTTTAAATTTGCTATTCACCGTGATACGTGTTAAAGTTAATGAGTAATAAAGTTTTTGATTTTGATTTCTCTTTTCTTGAAGGACACTCAGTA
>NZ_CBDKZH010000023.1:12953-17261 GCF_965300815.1 Leuconostoc sp. | reverse complement strand
TTAATATGCTAAATTAGATGAGTAACGTATCGGTTACATGATCTCAGTACAAACATTCACATTACGTTGTTAAAAAACACACAACCAGCATTTTTCTTCGTAATATTCAAACGTAGACTAACAGGATGCTTGTCTTGCCAGTCAAGATAGCGCCTATCTTGTTATATTGTCAGTACTGGGTTTTGAGAGAGCGTGAGCCATGGTGGACAGCGATGTCTACCATGGCTTTTTTGTTGTCGAATTTGTAGCACTTTTGTAGCAAATCGTAGCAAAAATAGTGAAAACTGATGAAAACTCACAACAACTCTAAACAACCCAAAACCCTGACGTATCAAGGTTTAAGCAACAAAAAACCGTTCTACCAATAACAAGGTAAAACGGTTAAATATGCCGCTGACAGGAATTGAACCTGCACGAGATTGCTCCCATACCGACCTGAACGGTACGCGTCTGCCAGTTCCGCCACAGCGGCATTACTTGATTAGTATACTAAACTTTTCTATAAATGAAAAGATTGACTTTCATTAGCAATATAGTAAGATATAAAACAACAGTGGATTTCTCATTAATGTTTGTTATTGCGCCGGTTTACCGGCATTCTTTCACAACATTAGTTCACTTAAAATGTTGATTTCGACCGATTGCGGTTGATAATGTTCGTGAATTACAACGTATCCCGTTGTGATTTTGTAACCGATTGGAGGGTGTGCAAGCGCACATAATCATGATGACAACGTATAACTTTTCAGCTGGACCTGGTGTATTGCCAGAAGCTGTAATCACCCAAATCAAACAAGAGTTTGAAAAGAATGAACACACACATATGAGCATCGTTGAAATTTCTCATCGATCGCAACAGTTTCAAGATATTGTAGCCGAAGCTGAACAAAAATTACGCCAGCTGATGCAAATTCCGGCAGACTATGCTGTTGTCTTTTTACAAGGTGGCGGCTCATTACAATTTGAAATGATGCCGTTAAATTTCGCGACACAGCAACAAAAAATTGCCATTTTGGATTCAGGGAATTTTGCGGCGAAAGCGGGCGAAGCTGCAACACAGTTAGGTAAAGATGTGACGATACTTGACAGTACCAAGACACAAAACTATCAAGGATTACCAAGTTTACCGACTGATTTTGAGGCAACGGCCTATGATTACCTACATATTGTGACGAATAATACAATCGAAGGGGCAACTTTCCATCAAGATAATCTGCCCCAAACCTCAGGACGCCTGGTCGCTGACATGAGTTCTAATATTTTAGCGGAACCGTATCAAGTGACGGATTTTGATGCGATTTTTGCTGGCGGTCAAAAAAATTTGGGACCCGCAGGCGTGACGGTAGCGATTCTAAAAAAAGACTGGTTGGCTGAACAGGATCTCACCGGGGTTGGGCCAATGATGCGCTACCAAAACCACATTGACAAACAGTCCATGTATAATACGTCGCCAGTATTTGCGATTTATGCCTTGAACTTGGTGTTGGATTGGGTCATCGCACAAGGTGGCGTGTCGGCGATGTATGACCGCAATCTTGAAAAGGCTAATCGCCTCTATGATTATTTAGACCAATCAACTTTTTACACGGCACCGGTTGAACGTGCCGCGCGGTCATTGACAAACGTGGTCTTTACCACTGGTGACTTAGCGCGTGACAAAGCCATCGTTAAACAGGCGACTGAAACGGGCTTATTTAATCTTGGTGGTCATCGCTCAGTAGGTGGCTTTAGAGCTTCGCTCTATAACGCCCAACCTATTGCAGCCGTTGATGCCTTAATTACGTTTTTAAAGAAAGTAGAAGCAGAACAAGCATGACAAATATTAAAACCTATAATGCGATCAGTGCCAAAGGTTTGGATTATCTGACCGCACATGGCTATGAAATTGATGGTGAAGGCGAACCAAAGGGCATTATCCTTCGGTCGCAGAGTTTGCATGATGAACCAATTGCTGATAGCGTTCGGGCCGTTGTCCGAGCAGGGGCTGGTTTTAACAATATTCCAGTTGAAGAATTGTCAAAACGTGGTGTTGTTGTATTTAACACACCGGGCGGTAACGCGAATGCGGTGAAAGAGTTAACCATTGCTGCTTTGATTTTGGCGGCACGACCAGTCGTTGGGGCCATCGGTTTTGCGAATGAAACGCGTGGTGGTGATGTCTCACTACGGACCGAAGTGAATAAAGGCGGTTACCGTGGAACGGAGTTAGCAGGGAAAACATTGGGCGTCATTGGCCTAGGTAATGTTGGTTCAAAAGTAGCTAACACGGCGTTGGCTTTGGATATGGATGTGATTGGGTACGATCCAGGGTTAAATGCCAATACCGCATGGCGCATTGACCGACACATTGTGCGCGCCAAAACAGTCGATGAAGTCCTTGAACAAGCTGATTATGTGACGGTGCATATTCCATACACAGAAAAAAATCATTTCTTTATTAATGCCGACCGCTTAGCTAAAATGAAGCCAAATGCCGCGCTATTAAACATGTCACGGGGTGGCATTGTGGATGATTTGGCTGCGAAGGATGCCCTCGATCGTGGAACATTGCACGTTTATATTACTGATTTTGCGGACGAAGCGTTGTTTGATCATCCCAAGGTGATTATTACGCCACATATTGGCGGGTCAACCATTGAAGCGGAAGATACTAGCGCCTTAATGGCGGCGCGGCAATTGGACGAATACTTGACGACGGGAAACATTATTAATTCGGTGAACTACCCAGATATTGACGAACCATTTGTGACGAAGTATCGTGTTGGCATTATTCATGAAAATGTGCCGAATATGATTAGTCAAATTTCGAAGTTTTTTGGGGACAACGGCATCAACATTGAACAATTGAGCAATCGTGCCGTGGGCGCTTATGCGTATACACTCGTTGCGATTAATGATTTCACGCCAGAACAACAAGAATATGTGAAGACGGCGTTGGATGAGATTCCTCACGTGATTTTGACACGTCGTTATGTTAATGACATGATTTAAGAATAGGAAAACAAGATGAAAGATTTGCAAGAAGCAGCGATTGGCAAGTTAGCTGAACGTGGTGTGACAATCGCTGATATTACCGCTGGTACCCAGACTTTTTTAACGGACAAGTACCACGATACGATTGATACCGAAAAACTGACAGCAGCGGTACAGCATGTACTCCACAAAGATGAAGTTGCCGATATTATTTTAACGGCAATTTATCTCGATGAACAAGCGGCGTTAATGCCAGAAACACAACCCTTAAAGGCGCGGTTACAACGAGATGCGAATGGGCATAACGTTGACGAAATTTTAGCAATTGCTATTACGCAACAATTCTCAGCTGCAGCAACGGTGCATTACGGTTTGCTAGATGATTTGAAGCCGGGATTGATTGGTGAAATTAATGATCGGACAGATACCATTAACGTGTATTTGGATGATATTTTAGCCGCATTAATTGCGAGTTCAGCCATGACTTATCTCGAATTATTAGGTGGCAACAACTATTAATAACACTGCAAGACACGAGAGAAGCCTAGTCAGATAGGCTTTTTTTTGTTAAAATTAAGACCATATTGACAAAATCAAGGAGATGTTAACATGTCAGGACATAGTAAGTGGCATAACATCCAGGGCCGTAAAAACGCCCAAGATGCTAAGCGTGGTAAAATTTTCCAGAAACTAGCACATGATTTGTATGTAGCGGCTAAGGCCGGTGGGGCTGATCCTAATATGAATGCGTCATTGCGTTTGGTTGTGGAAAAGGCTAAAGCTGCGAATATGCCAAAAGATAATATTCAACGGGCATTAGATAAGGCGTCAGGCGCCGGTGGTCAAAAGTTTGAAGAAGTGACTTATGAAGGCTATGGGACTGCTGGTGTTGCCATTTTAGTTGAAGCATCAACGGACAACATCAACCGTACAGTGTCAAGTATTCGTAATTCCTTCAAGCATTTTGGTGGGGCACTTGGGACAAGTGGTTCTGTGGCCTTCCAATTCGATCGGAAAGGTTACTTAGCGATTAACCGTGCTGATTTTCCCGATTTGGATGAAGATACGGTACTTGAAGCAGCATTGGAAGCTGGTGCGGAAGATGTGCAAACACAAGACGAAGTCTTTGAAATTTACACAACGGCAGCTGATTTTCAAGCTGTTGAATTGGCAATGACAGCTGCCGGCTATGTTTTTGAAGAAGCCGAAGTCACAATGATTGCGCAAAATCCGGCTGAAATTTCGGATGAAGATCGTGAAAAGTTAGACAAGCTTGTCGACGAATTAGAAGAAAACGAAGATGTTTTGGCGGTTTATACCACTGCTGACTAAAAA
>NZ_CBDKZH010000023.1:4436-12853 GCF_965300815.1 Leuconostoc sp. | reverse complement strand
GAGGTTCTTTTTTAGTGTTGTGCTTTGGCAGTGGCGATCAATTGCTGTACAAATGCTGTTAGGGCAGCTGTATCAGTCTCGTCTGGGCGTAGATTAACCTTAACGCCTTCAGCGCCTTTAATGGCCTGTGTTTTGGCAAATTGCGCTTCAAATTTTGGCACAGCAACACAGTAATCTGACAAATAGTAGGTATCGCCTGAACCCGCGACACCATAAACAACGTGATCTAAGGTGGCGTCGGCCAAGTCTTCAAAGAAATCTAAGCCTTCATCCGGCAGTGAGCCTTGATCATAGGTGTAGGGCACCACGACGGCAATATCAACGTCTTCAAATTCGTCAACTTCTGTTTGTGAGATTTCCGTTTTTTTAACGGCGATATTTGCGGCTTCAAACGCTGCGACGACGATGTCTGCGACCTCTTCGTTATTACCGGTAATTGTTGCGTATACGACGTGTGCCTGCATGAGTATGTTTGTGATGGGGCGGTTAAACAGAAATGTTTGACCGTGTCGCCATATCCTCCATTTTATTGTTAGTCTTTATTATAAAGGAGTAGGCACTAAAATTACAGTTGGAGTTCGTGAATAAAAATACGCAATGTGACAATTTGTTGACAAAACACTAAAATGACTTTACACGTTAAAGGCAAGGCCTTAAGATTAGGAATGGAAATTTAATAAAAAAACCGCGACTTCTTGATAGATTTGCGACCGCTTAGGAGATTACAAATGATACACCAGTTGTTGGCTGAATTTATGGGCACAGCGCTCATGATCATCTTCGGTGTCGGCGTACACGCTGACGATGTATTGAATCGGACGAAGTACCATGGGTCCGGACACATTTTTGCAATCACAACGTGGGGATTTGGCATTAGCATTGTGCTTTTCGTCTTTGGTGATGTCTTTATCAACCCAGCGATGGCGATGGTGCAATTAGTGCTTGGTCGAATTGACTTTTGGTACTTCTTGGCCGTGAGTGTGGTTGAAATATTGGGTGCTTTGGTAGGATCCTTAATTGTGTACGTGATGTATGCGGATCAATTCAAATTATCTGAAAAAGATATTGATCCAGTCATTGTGCGCAACATCTTCTCAACTGCACCGGCAATTCGCAATTTACCACGCAACTTCTTCGTTGAAGCATTTGCGACATTTATCTTTATGACAAGTATTTTGGCCATTTCGGCGCGGGCTGGGGATGTGCCTGGTATGGTACCGTTGGCTGTTGGGTTCCTTGTCTGGGCAATTGGTATGGGTCTTGGTGGTACCACTGGCTTTGCCATGAACTTGGCACGTGATATGGGACCAAGATTAGCTTATGCGATTATCCCTTGGAAAAATCGCACAACGGCTGATTTCAAGTACGGCATCCTCGTACCAGGTATCGCACCATTTGTAGGAGCGATTTTTGCAGCACTATTTTCAAAATACTATTTAGGCCTCTAATCGGCCTTTTTTTATTGGCATGGGTCACTTGTAATTTAGGGTGGCTTCGCTATAATTGAGATACGCTATGAATAAAGAGGAAAAAATCATGACATTAACAGAATCACAATATAATGCTTTGAAAGTGGCTTTTGACAACGGTATTTTAGATCATGACGCTCAAGCAAAAGCAGCACTGGCTATTTTACTTGATGCCGTAGCGCCGCAATAATTGTTGCAAAAATAACAAAATGGTGCTAAACTAACTTCAATAACGTTGATAAGGACAACTCAAGTGTTAGCAAGCGAATAGAGAACTCATGGTTGGTGGAAATGAGTGGCTTGTGCAGGCGAGACTACCTTTGAGTGACAGTGAGTAAAGTCTGAAAGCTGTCCGGGTGACACCGTTAACTGTCATTTGAGTGGCACATGTTGTGCTGAACTTGGGTGGTACCACGGTAAAACGTCCCTTTGAGTCGCAATGGCTCAAAGGGACGTTTTTGTTTTTTTTAATGTTATCAACGTTTGTCGAAGCACAAACGTCAGTGAAAGGAAATAACGATTATGTCAGAAATTAAGCTTACTTTTCCCGATGGTGCAGTGAAGGAATTCCCAGCAGGCACAACACCATTGGTTGTCGCTGAAAGTATTTCTAAGTCTTTGGCTAAGAAGTCAGTTTCAGCTAAGTTAGACGGCGCTTATGTGGGTATGCATGATGTCATTCCTGCATCCGGTGATTTTCAATTAATTACAACGGCTGATGATGAAGCGTTGGATTTGTTGCGTCATTCTGCCTCACACTTATTGGCACAAGCCTTAAAGCGTTTGCCAAAGTTTGCTAACATGCACTTTGGTGTGGGACCATTTATTGAAAATGGTTTCTACTATGACACAGATAACGGTGCCGGTAACCAAGTGACGGTTGAAGATTTCGCTGAAATCGAAGCGATGATGCACAAGATTGCCAAGGAAGACTTGCCAATTGTGTCACGCGAAGTGTCACGTGACGAAGCTTTGGCGATGTTTGCGGATGATCCTTATAAGGTTGAATTGATTTCAGATTTGCCTGAAGATGCCACAATCACAATTGCTGTCCAAGGCGATCATGTTGAATTGGATAAGGGTGGTTTGGTGCCATCAACAGGTTGGTTGAAGCACTTTAAGTTGACATCAGTGGCTGGTGCTTACTGGCGTGGTAAGTCATCTAACCCAATGATGCAGCGTGTTTATGGGATTGCGGAATGGAAGCAAGCCGACGTTGAAGCAGAATTACAACGTCGTGAAGAAGCTAAAGAACGTGACCACCGGACGATTGGTCGTGATATGGACTTGTTCTTTACAAGTCAAGAAGTGGGGTCAGGTTTGCCAGTTTGGTTACCAAATGGGGCAACGATTCGCCGTCAAGTTGAACGTTACATCACCGACAAAGAATTGGCCAATGGTTACCAACACGTGTATACACCCGTTTTGTCTAACTTGAACTTGTATAAGACATCTGGTCACTGGGATCACTACCGTGAAGATATGTTCCCACCAATGGACATGGGCGATGGCGAATTCCTCGAATTGCGTCCAATGAACTGCCCATCGCACATCATGGTCTTCAAGCACAAGCCACGTTCATATCGTGAATTGCCAATCCGAATTGCGGAATTGGGTATGATGCACCGTTATGAAAAGTCAGGTGCGTTGACTGGTTTGTCACGTGTGCGTGAAATGACATTGAACGATGGTCACACATTCGTTGAACCAGAAAAGTTGGAAGAAGAATTCAAGTCAATTTTGACAATGATGATGGAAGTTTACCGTGACTTCAACATCACGGATTACCGTTTCCGTTTGTCATATCGTGATCCTAAAAATACGGAAAAGTATTTTGATGATGATGAAATGTGGGAAAAGTCACAAGCGCAATTGAAGCGTGCCATGGATGATCTTGGTTTGGATTATTACGAAGCCGAAGGTGAAGCAGCCTTTTATGGGCCAAAGCTTGATGTGCAAACAAAGACAGCCTTGGGTAATGAAGAAACAATGTCAACGATTCAATTGGATTTCTTGCTACCAGAACGCTTTAACTTGACTTATATTGGCGCCGATGGTCAAGATAACCATCGCCCAGTGATGTTGCACCGTGGTATTGTCGGCACGATGGAACGTTTCACAGCTTACTTGATTGAAATGTATAAGGGTGCTTTCCCAACTTGGTTGGCACCATTACAAGTACAAATCATTCCAGTTAACCTAGGTGCGCATGGTGCGTATGCTGAACAAATCAAAAAGCAACTCCAGGACGCTGGCCTACGTGCCAATGTGGAAACAAAAGATGCCAAGATGGGTTACTTGATTCGTGAAGCACAAACGAATAAGATTCCATATACATTGGTTTTGGGTGATTCTGAAGTTGAAGGTCAAACTGTCACAGTACGTAAGTACGGTGAAGAAAAGACAACAACGATGCCAATTGCCGATTTCCAAGCTGAAATTTTGGCAGATGTTGCTAATTATTCACGAAATACTAAAACAAATTAAGTCAAAGCACCTGGCGGGTTGCACGTCAGGTGCTTTGCTATTTATGCTGCATCTATCAGATGCCTAAAGTTCGCAAAGGAGAAGTTATTGATATCATGTCTGAGACAGTTGGAGACAGACGTCAGTCTACAAAACGTGGCCTGACAAATCGTCACGTACAGTTAATTGCCATTGGTGGTACCATTGGGACGGGTTTGTTTATGGGGGCTGGGCGTTCCATTAATTACGCTGGACCAGCCATCTTATGTGTTTACTTAATCATTGGTTTATTTATGTTTGTGGTGATGCGTGCGATTGGTGAACTGCTTTATGCAGATCCAAAACAGCACACCTTTATTACCTTCATTACGCGATACATCGATAATCGTGCGGGCTTTTTTGCCCGATGGTCGTATTGGTTAACGGTGGTGTTTATGGGGATGGCTGAATTAACGGCCGTGGCCCAATATATCCAATTTTGGTTCCCGAATTTGCCGAGTTGGCTCATTCAAATTGTGATGTTAGTTGTCCTCACATTAGTGAATTTGGTGGCGGTTGCGGTATATGGTGAAACTGAATTTTGGTTTGCCATGATTAAAATCATGGCGATTTTAGCCTTGATTGTGACCGGTATCATCATGGCAGTCACCGGCTTTAAAACGCCAGTTGGTGACGTAACTTTCAACAATGTGTTCCAACATTTTTCACTCTTTCCAAATGGGTTTAGGCATTTTATTGATGCCTTTCAGATGGTCATGTTTGCGTTTGTGGGAATGGAATTTATTGGGATGACAGTTGCTGAAACGAAAAATCCCCGTAAAGTTTTGCCAAAAGCGATTAATCAAATTCCTTTACGTATTTTATTCTTCTATTTGGGTGCCTTAACGGTGATTATGGCAATCTATCCTTGGCAAAAAATTCCAGCCGATCAAAGTCCCTTTGTGATGGTCTTTCAATTGGTTGGGATTAAGTGGGCGGCAGCTTTGATTAATTTTGTCGTCTTAACCAGTGCTGCCTCTGCGTTGAGTTCCGTGATTTTTAGTGCGAGTCGCAACTTTTATGCGTTGGCTTATCAATCACACACACCGTATTTGCAACCCTTTAAAAAGTTGTCAAAGCGGCAATTACCAGTTAATGCCATTTTGATGACGGCAGGGATGGTTGGTTTTTCCGCCATTATTTCGGTGATACCAGCCATTACTAATGCCTTTAGTTTTGTGACAAGTGCGTCAACGGACTTGTTCTTAATGATCTATATTCTGATTTTGATTGCGTACTGGCGTTATCGGCAATCTGACCAGTATATGGCTGATGGCTTTCTCATGATTGCCCCAAAGTTTTTTGTGCCAGCCGCAATTTTGTTCTTTGCCTTTGTCTTTATGACACTATTTTTCAATGTTGAGTCACGTGTCCCTGCAATTGGGGCAACGTTATGGTTACTGCTTTTTGGTGCAGTGGCTTACCGACAGCCAAAAACACTGGCCAAATAATCTCATAAAAACGGTTCAATCAAGTGATATGATTGAACCGTTTTTATGAATTATGCTACACTAGTACCATTGTAAAAAAGGGGGCGTGACGTTATGAATAACAAGTATTTCAATATTGCCATCATTCATGTCATGGTTGTTTTATTCTTTATCTTCGTACATTTGACACCCACACGTTTTACATTTTTAAATTGGAATGTCTTTTTGGCGTTACTACCATTTGATTTTGCTATTATTGTGTCGCTGACACGTGTTCGGATTATTAAGGGATTATTCATGGCACTCTGGTTATTGTTTTTTCCAAATACCATGTATATGATGACAGACTTTATCCATCTTTATGCTATCGGGACCAATCTCGATCAAGCGACGCAATTCTTTAATTACGCGGTGCTGGCAACTGGGATCTTTATGGGGGTGGGGCTTGGTATTTTGAGTTTGGAAATCATCACGCAAACGATTTTTAAACGCCATGCCCATCTGGTCTATTTCCTGACGACGGCAGCGGTGTCAATCGTGTCAGCGTTTGGAATCTATCTTGGGCGTTATTTGCGCCTGAATTCATGGGATATCTTTTTTCATCTTGATAACGTGATGCGCAATATTGTTTTCTCGTTGAGTTATCATATGTTGGCCTTTATGATTCTATTTGCCGGCACCCAATTTGCCGTGTTGGTTATTTTCCATTATGGTATTCGATTGATTCAAATTAATCAGCAAGAGGCTTGACACTGAGTGTGTAATACGCTAAACTAGTATTTGTTGAACAAGTAGAAGCACCCGCTTCTCGCCATGTGACAAAGTCGCCTGGCAGATACAGTTATCCGGAAGGATTGCAAGTGTTGAAGTGGGTGAAGATTAGGTTCTTTACCCACTTTTCTTCTTGATTCACAAAATAAATTTGGAGGTGCCTGACAATAGCACGTCAACCACGACAAGTTGATTTAATCAACGATAATATTCGCGCCCCTCGTGTATTGCTGATCCATGACGGAAAGCAGACAGAAATGTCAACACGAGACGCACAAGAGATTGCTAACGATTTAGACCAAGATTTGGTATTGGTGCAAGCCAATGCTGAACCACCGGTTGCCAAGATTATGGATTGGGGAAAAGCAAAGTTCGAAGCGCAAAAGAAGCAAAAAGAACAACGCAAGAACCAAAAGATCGTGCAAGTGAAGGAAGTTCGTATGTCACCGGTCATTGACTCAGGCGATTTCGAGACACGTAAGAAGGCTGCTATCAAGTTCCTGTCACAAGGTAACAAGGTTAAGTTGAACTTGCGTTTCCGTGGTCGTATGATTACGCACCAAGACATCGGACGTCAAGTATTAGACCGGATGGCCGCAGAACTTGACGATATTGCCAAGGTTGAACAGCGTGCCAAGATGGACGGCCGCCAAATGTTTTTGGTCTTGGCACCTAAAGATGCCAAGTAATTAAAGGTTTAACCGCTTGTTTTCAAGCTTAAACAAAATCACATAGTAGGAGAATTAGTCACATGCCAAAGATGAAGACACACCGCGCATCAGCAAAGCGCTTTAAGAAGACAGCCAATGGTGGCTTCAAGTCAGCTTCAGCTTATACGTCACACCGTTTCCATGGTAAGACAAAGAAGCAACGTCGCCACTTGCGTGGTACACACATGATGGACAAGACAACTGTTAAGACATACGCTAAGTTGTTGGCAAACATCTAATTCGCGTTGCGATAGTTCATCTATCTACATTTTGGATTTTAATCCAACCAATTATTTATAAAATTTCAGGAGGAATTACCCATGCGAGTTAAGGGTGGTACAGTTACACGCGCACGTCGTAAGAAGATGGTTAAGTTGGCCAAGGGTTACCGTGGACAACGTCGTATTAATTTTAAGGTTGCTAAGCAACAAGTATGGAAGTCATACTTGTACGCATACCGTGATCGTAAGAACACAAAGCGTAACTTCCGTAAGTTGTGGATTGCACGTATTAACGCTGCAGCACGTATGAACGGTTTGTCATACTCAAAGTTGATGCACGGTTTGACACTTGCTGGTGTTGAATTGAACCGTAAGATGTTGGCTGATATTGCTGTGACTGATTTCGATACTTTTGCAAAGTTGGCTGAACAAGCTAAGGCTGCTTTGGCATCAGACAACGTTTTGGTACAAGAACGTGTCGCTGCAACTTTGGAAACAACTGTTAAGGTTGATCGTTAAGATTGCTTTTAAAAACACGGGTTCCCGTGTTTTTTATTTGCTATAAATCCAATAAAAAACAATGGCTTATCGTGAGGATAAGCCATTGTTTTTTTGTTGCTTATTGTAAGCCAGATTCTGACTTATTTGTCGCAATCAGTTGAATATTGTCAGTCCCTGTTGGGGTAAAGGTAATTGAAACCCGTTGTCCAGAAGTACTTTGCCAAGTGGCATACAATTGATCACTGGCTGTCATGTAAGTTGGGACACCATAAGTGGCTTTGATTTGTTCGTAGGTCGCTGACCCAATGTTGACAGCATTATAAGTCGCTAATGACCAATTACCAAATGTCTTAGCCACCGGTGCGGCGCTTGAGCTGACAGCTGGATTTGATGAGGCAGCTGTGGCCGGTGTTTCAGCTGTGATGGGTGTGCCAGTAGCTTCTTCTTTTGCGGCGCTAATCACTGACGAGGCAGCAGAACTCGCCGCTGGTGGTGTGGGTACCACACTAGTTGACGTGCTAGCCGTGGTGTCATCAATGACAGAAGATTCTGATGCAACCGGTGCAGAACTGGCCTTTTTAGCCGTTTTAGTCTTTTTAGTCTGTGAAGAAGACGATACGGCTTGTTGATCTTGCGATTGGCCAGAAGAACGTCCCAGCAAAGTGAAAATGACAATAAGCGCGATCGCGACGATGGCAATCGCAATGAGTGTGTTGCGCAGTTTGTGAGACTGCTTAAATGGTCGACGTTGCATAAGTAAATGTGATGTGGCGTAAAGCTTGCCACAACTCCTTTCCATAGATAATGATA
>NZ_CBDKZH010000023.1:0-4426 GCF_965300815.1 Leuconostoc sp. | reverse complement strand
ACGCATCATCAGCCCTCCTCCGCATGATATACCATGATAACAGAAAAATGTAAAAGTATGTTAAAATAGATTTAATTACGTATCGAGACAAAAAATTGGACTAACGCAACGTTTTAGAAACTAGTCGCGTCCGCTTGTTATATTTACGAAGAAAAAATGGCTCAATTAAAAGCCGATGAACAAAGGAAGAAACAATGACAGATTTAAGTATAATCCCTTTCGGTGGCGTGCGTGAAAACGGGAAAAACATGTATGCCGTGACCGTTAATGACGAAATTTTTATTTTTGATGCAGGACTCAAATATCCAGAAACAGATCAACTTGGTGTTGATGTTGTCGTACCTGATTTTGAGTATTTGATTAAAAACAGTGATAAAATTGCTGGTGTTTTCTTATCACATGGGCACGCAGATGCCATTGGCGCCTTGCCTTACTTTTTGCAACAAGTCAACGTCCCAATTTTCGGGTCTGAGTTGACCATTGAGCTTGCTAAGCTTGCGATTAAGGAACAGCCAGCACTGGCAGATTATGATGACTATCATGTTATTAATGAGAAAACAGAAATAGATTTTGGTGATGTCACCGTATCATTTTTTAATACGACGCATTCAATTCCAGATTCACTTGGAGTTGTCCTGGGCACACCTTATGGTCAAATTGTGTATACAGGTGACTTTAAGTTTGATCAAACTGCTAATCAAAGTTATCGTACCGACATTGCACGTTTGGTGGAAGTTGGGCAAGGCAAAGTGCTGGCACTGTTAGGCGATGCTGCTGGGACAGGTAATGAAGGCGATTCGGTTAATGAATCTAAAATTGGCGACTATATTTTAGATACTTTCCGCGATAATAAACAAAAGCGTATTATTGTAGCGGCGGTAGCCTCAAATATTCAACGTATTCAACAAGTCATTGATGCCACAGTGGCGACCAAGCGGCAACTTGTGTTGTCAGGAAATGACATTGAAAACGTTGTGCGCACAGCGATTCGTTTGCGCAAATTGCATTTGCCTATTCCAGAAAGTAAGCTTTTTGTGAATTTGAAAAATGCTAAAAACTTGCCCGCCGCTGAAACGGTTATTTTGGAAACTGGACGCATGGGAGAACCGATTAAGCATCTCAATCGGATGGCTAATGGGGAAGATCCTTATATTCGTATCGGAGAAGCCGATTTGGTGTTTATTACCACGACACCGTCAACGGCAATGGAAGGCATCGTGGCTAAAACACGTGATATGTTGTTTAAGCAAGGCGCTGACGTCAAACAGATTAGTACAGATTTGCGTTCAAGTGGTCATGCCTCACGCAATGACTTGCAAATGATGATAAATGTTTTGCAACCCGAGTACTTTATGCCAATTCAAGGTGAATATCGTGTCATGAATTCAGCCCGTGCAGCGGCTGAAGAAGTTAACGTTGCGCCTGATCATATCATGATGGCCATGAAGGGTGATCAATTCACGTGGTTAGGCGATCATTTTGAATTGAAAGATTCATTCACCATTGGGGAAACGTTAATCGATGGTGCTGGTATTGGTGATATTGGTAATGTCGTGTTACGTGATCGTCGCATTTTGTCGGAAGATGGTATTTTTGTTTCAGTTGTGACGATTGACCGTAAAAAGCGTCAAGTGGTGTCAAAGCCAAAATTGACTTCGCGTGGATTTGTCTATGTTAAGGCCAACCGTGATTTGATGAAAGAGGCGGCAGACTTAACGGTTAGCCAAATCGAAAAGTATTTGAACACGACTAAGAGCTTTGACTGGAACGAATTAAAGAATGGCGTGCGTGAAGTTTTGTCGCGTTATCTCTTTGAACAAACTCGTCGTCGCCCAATGGTGATGCCGGTGGTAATGGAAGTGAACCAAAACCGTCGCCCAACGGCACACAAAACCAATACGAACACTAACCCAAATGCGCCACAAAAGCGACAAGGAAAGCCAAACAAAACGGCTGATTCAAAGACACCAAAGACTACAAAGCCAGCCAAAAAGCGGCCTAAAAAAGCACCAGCAAAGCCAGCTGAGGGTCAAACACAAACAGAATCAGGACAATAGGCGACTGTCAGAAAGGATCGTGGCTTGTCATTGAATACCATGGCAAGTCCATATAGTTTATGGCATTAGAAGAGCATTTGACGCCAGAGATGCAACAATTGATGGCGCGTGCACAAACAGAAATGAAGCAGGAAAATTGGCATGATGCTGCTGAGACATTGACTGCCGTTTACGAAGCACTTGCAACATTTGAAATTAACTATCGCTTGGTAACGGCGCTATTTATGGATGAACAGTATCAATTAGCTGCTTCTTATGCCGACGATTTTTTGTTGAATTATTTGGAATCAGAACCAGATTTTCGGATGGTTGTGGCCTTAGCTGTTCAAAATCAAAACTTTGTTTACGCGCAGCAACTCGCGATGCTTTGGGATGAGGGAAGTGTCCAAAATGACGTCCTGGAAGAGATTCGGGCGGCCGAAGATCGGGCTCGCGTCGATATGGCAAATACTTTTCAAACAATTGCACGTCAGTTTTATCACCTGAGTGACTACAGCATCACGGAACAACGTGATCGTTATGAATCAGCCCGTCACTTACCAGTAGCTGAATTTATTGTCGGTGCATTTTACTTGCTCATTGATCCGTATGCCACGCCAATTATTCGGGCGACCTTGCTAGAGGATTTACAAAAATTACGGGTGAGCGATCCGGTTCAGTATCGTTGGTTAGATGATAATCTTTACACGATTCAACTCGACGAGCTGCCGCTACTCACAGATTCAGAAATTTTTGAAGAAATTGCCGATTATTTGGATGAAAAAGTTGGGCAAGATGATCCCATTGCCCTTGAAATGTTGGCCCAACAAGTACGTTTTGAGCTCACGTTATTGTATCCGAGGGTTAATGACGTGGTAACTGATCCAGAAGGTTGGGTAGAGGCAAGCGTCGATCAATATTATGAACGGCCCAATTTTTCGGAGATGGCCGAACAGAAAAAGTGGCATGAAATTGTCAGAGATTTGACGACAAATTTCTTTAAAAACTAGACGCAACCTATTTACATTTTATTAATATGTCGGTATAATAATTTTTGGCTTAAAGAGCCGGAAAAACGCAATTAACTGTTGTCTTTTAATGGCTTGCGTTGTAAAATATATTTATAAACATTTTCCAGATTACTGGTAAATGAATTTTGGAGGAAACTACATTGGCTAAGGAAACTTACGTTCGCACAAAGCCCCACGTTAACATTGGTACGATTGGACACGTCGATCACGGAAAGACGACTTTGACTGCCGCAATCTCAAAGGTATTGGCTGAAAAGCAAGGGATCGCCGCAACTGATTTTGCTGAAATCGATAACGCGCCTGAAGAAAAGGAACGTGGTATCACGATCAACACTTCACACATCGAATATGAAACAGAATCACGTCACTATGCCCACATCGATGCCCCTGGTCACGCCGATTACGTTAAGAACATGATCACTGGTGCCGCTCAAATGGACGGTGCTATCTTGGTTGTTGCCGCAACTGATGGTCCTATGCCACAAACACGTGAACACATCTTGTTGGCACGTCAAGTTGGTGTTGACTACTTGGTTGTCTTCTTGAACAAGACTGATTTGGTCGATGACGAAGAATTGGTTGAATTGGTTGAAATGGAAGTTCGCGAATTGTTGTCAGAATATGACTTCCCAGGCGATGACATTCCTGTAATCAAGGGTTCAGCTTTGAAGGCACTTGAAGGTGACGCTGAACAAGTTAAGGTTATCGAAGAATTGATGGATACTGTTGATTCATACATTCCAGAACCAAAGCGTGAAGTTGAAAAGCCATTCTTGATGCCTGTCGAAGACGTCTTCACAATCACTGGTCGTGGTACAGTTGCTTCTGGTCGTGTTGACCGTGGTGTATTGACTACTGGTACTGAAGTTGAAATCGTTGGCTTGAAGGATGAAGTTAAGAAGACAACTGTTACAGGTATCGAAATGTTCCGTAAGACTTTGGAAGAAGCTCAAGCGGGTGATAACATCGGTGCATTGTTGCGTGGTGTTGACCGTAACGAAATCGAACGTGGTCAAGTTTTGGCAAAGCCAGGTTCAATCAACACACACAAGAAGTTCAAGGCTGAAGTCTATGTCCTTTCTAAGGAAGAAGGCGGACGTCACACACCATTCTTTACTAACTACCGTCCACAATTCTACTTCCACACAACAGACGTTACTGGTGTTGTGCAATTGCCAGAAGGCGTAGAAATGGTTATGCCTGGTGACCAAGTGACATTCGAAATCGAATTGATCTCACCAGTCGCTATCGAACAAGGTTTGAAGTTTACTGTTCGTGAAGGTGGCCACACTGTTGGTGCCGGAACAGTTACTGAAATCGAAGACTAATATTAACGATTAGTTTTAAAAACACATACAT
>NZ_CBDKZH010000022.1:0-18029 GCF_965300815.1 Leuconostoc sp. | reverse complement strand
TTGACAAGAAATTTGCATGACTATTCTGTAAATGCTTGATTTTCTGCTAATTTTTCTTCATATTCAGTCGCATATTCTTGCAAGCTATACATATCAATCGTCGTTAATGGATATGGCATGGTGGCTTGCTGCTGTTCAATGGCTTGGAGATCATACCGTGTTTTGCCTTCAAAATCAGGATCGTAAACTAATAGTGCCGCATCCGTATGCGAGAGCATAAATTTTTGATAGTTCTTTAATTGCTGCGGCCCTTGATATGGTGCCTGCGAGACGCTATCCACAAAATCACACTGTGCTGCTAATTGCCGCAACTGCGCCTGATTATTTTCTTGCCATTGCTGCCCAAACTGTTGGAATGGATACATCATCGCCACTTTTAATTGGGGAAACTCTGCTTTCAGACTCAGCGCAACAGCCACACTCCACTGTTCCACCCCCAGTTGGCCACCAGTAATCACCCATTCCAATCCCAGATCTAGTTGCTGACGGATCACTTGTTCCAGGGCGTATTTCACCACCGTAATTTTAGGATCTTTTTCACCAAATGTACCGATTTCATAGCTACGATAGCCGGTTACCCATAATCTTGACATAAACCCTCTCTAAAATAAAAAACCTGCTCACGCAAGTTTTTTTAATACTAGTTGTTGCTGTTTGACGAACCAACCGAGGCAGCGCCAGCTGGAATACCAGCTTCACTTGGTGTTTCGCCAGACTGTGACGCAGATGTCACCGTTGGCAAACCACCATTACTCCACTTCGCATTTTTCACTTCATATTCCACAATATTACCATTGATTTTTGGTGTGACCGTATCCGGCATCTTCCAATCCGAGTTCGGCTTGTTTTGCATCGCATATGACATCACCTTTTGATAGTACTGTGCTGGCAAGTCTTGGTATGCCCAAGGAATATAACCTTGAGAATTGTCATCATAACCAGTCCATACTGACAAGACATAAGATCTTGTGAACCCAGTAAACCAAGCATCTTTAATGGCACGATCCGGCATTTGTTCCCCAGGACCGAAACCAACCAATCCAGACTTCCCGGCTTGATGTAGGCCAGGAATCATCGCATCAGCTGCCGTCGCATTTGGCTTAATGACGCCCTTCATCATGTCAGTCAACATAAAGGCCGTACTTGGCTTCATTGCCCGTTTACCCGACACACTATAGTTATGGGTCGTCCCATCCGCAGTCACAACCTTTGAAATATAAGTTGGTTTGTAGTACGTGCCACCATTGGCGATGGCCCCAAACGCACCAGCTTCTTGAACTGTTGACAGTGGCATACCAATCGCATCTTGACCACCAGGGATCTTATTCAATTGAATACCCATCGCACTCATAAACTTAGAAGCATTTTCACCACCAACGGCTTCCAAAGCGTGCACGGCAGGAATATTTCGTGATTGGGTTAAGGCAGTACGCATGGTAATATTACCCATGTATTTCCCATCCCAATCCGTAACATCAATATTTGTCCCAGGGTACTTATACTTTTTATCTTCAACCGTCCGATACGTTGGCCAGTTGAGATACTCAATGGCTGGGCCATAGTCCAACAACGGCTTAATGGATGAACCAGATGAGCGACCAGTCAAAGTCGCGTGGTTTGTCCCAAAAAGAATGTCTTGATTACGACCACCGATTTGCGCCACGATATGTCCGTTATTCGGATCAGTCATTGTCGCCCCAATTTGCGTATTCTTTGATGGAAAGGCAATTGAATTACCATTGGCTAAATCATACATCTTTTGTTGCAAATCAGAATCTAAATTCGTATAAATCTTGAGACCAGGCTTTGACGTATCATACCCCAACGCCTTGGCTTCAGCAAGCGCAGATTGTACGTACCCATCGACGGTTTTACGACCAGCATTGGCCATTTGTGTCTTAGCCGTGATATCTTGTAAGCCATCACTAATTGGCACTTCCTTGGCATCATCAGCTTGCTTTTGACTAATCGCGCCATACTTCAGCATTGCATCGAGGACCGTATCACGACGCGTCTTAGCAGCCGTCGTATCTTTCAGGTACGGATCATAGTTTGTTGGTGATTGTGGCATTCCCGCAAGCAAAGCCAATTGTGGCAAAGAAAGTTCAGTTAACGGCTTCCCATAAAAATATTCAGCCGCCGTTTTCATCCCAGAAATCCCATGTCCCATGTACACTTTGTTCATGTAGAAGGTCAAGATTTCATCTTTTGAGAAATTCTTTTCCACCCGCATAGCTAACCAGGCTTCTTGCGCTTTACGCTTTAAGGTCTGATCAGCAGTTGAGGTACTAAACACCGATAATTTCACCAGTTGCTGGGTTAAAGTTGACCCACCCTGCATCCCTAATGCTGAACCACGTAAGTTAGCTAAAGCAGCACCGGCAATTCGAATGGGATCAACACCACCGTGCTTATAGAAGCGACGATCTTCAATCGACACCACTGCTTCTTTTAACGTTTTCGGAATTTCATTAGAATTTGCGTAATCACGTTGCACCGTCGACAATTTCCAAATCGGATTACCTTGATCGTCATAAATCGCGCTAGAATTTTCAGATGCTAAGTTTGATTCAGTAATATTAGGCGCTTCATTCGCATAAGTAAAGAAGACGGCTGCGCCAGCTAGCGCTCCGATAAACCCTAAGGTTAATAGCCATAAAAAGACGGTTAAGAGTATCCGTCGCCAAGATTTACGCTTCTTTGGTGGCTTTGAACCGCCCGTTCCACCCCCTTTGCCGTGATGCGGGGGAATCGTTGGGGGCTCAGTTGCAGGATGATTATCATACAAATTTTGATTACGATTCACACGTGACCATTGGTTATCATTTGCCATAATTTTTGGGCGTACTCCTAAATGTTAGTCTAGCTGTTGAAAATATTGGTCAACTGCTTTTAAATAATCCAAACTGGGGTTCAGGCTGTGTGGGACTCTAAAACCATCACGCACGATTGCTTGATACGGAATTGATTGTTTACCTTGCAGGCGTTGCCACTGTTCAATTAAGTATCTGGCCGGATAGACGTAAGTTTCATCTAACGTTGTAAACTTAATTAAAACAAAGCCGATCCCATTTTGTGCCAGCACTTGCGCCAAATGCACAATCTGATGTTCATGAAAATTTTTCAACGGAAAAGACGTCTTATTTTTTGTCTCTTTCGCATCAAAATCAAGATACCGACCCTGATACACACCATTATAATCAGTTGTCGACGCTTGCTTAAAATAAGCCTCAGTAATCTTGGCGGCAGCACGAGCGGGATAGTCCACTTTCACAATCGTAATTGGGGTTGGCTTTTTATGTATGACAGCCAGCTTGTTCGCTAAGTAATAGGCATTTGCAAGGTTAATTTCTTCTTCTAACCCCATGCCGCGTTTACCAAACGTTAAGGCCTTTTTAGTTGTCTTCCCAACCCGAACTTGATTGGCTGCTGTTGCGGTACGTCGAATACCAGCAGGATAATGAATCGCCATAAATGCCCTCAGATTATTTTGCACTATATACCTACCTATTTTACCATAAATCAAGACAATACAAGCGATATCGACCAGTATTATCAAAAGGCCGATATATTTTTAACGTATTGCTTTGACTGACCATCACATAAAAAAGACCCCAGCAAACAGCAGCTATTGGTCAATAAGCTGAAAGGAGATAGGGTAGGATTAAATCATGTTCTTAAGCTATCTGCTGGGGTAGCAGCAATATGAATCACGCCATCGCTACACAGTTATTATACCGCAGAGATGATAATACTTGTAAAAATTGACTTCTCAATTTTTTACAATACAAAAAAACGCCAGGTACTCAATAACATCAAGTACCTAGCGCATGATAATTTTAAAACCCAGCACACCCCTAAGACATCTTTCACAAATCGTTTTTTGATAACGTCTCAAATAAAATATATGGAAAATAAAAATATATGGAAAAAATTGCTTTGCAGCATACTAAATAAAACAAAAAGACGGTTTGTGCTGGGCTGACGCAGCGTCGTGCTACAAGTAAAATATATCACAATCTCATTATTTTTGTCAAACCTTTATCAAAACTGAATCGTCATCGGCGAATTGTTGGCTTGTTTTAATCAAAAAGGTCACGTATAGCATGCCTATACGTGACCTTAAATGATACTTTTAATTACCCCAAATGTCCCCAGAAACGCCTGTAACCCGCGTTATTAGGGGGCTATTTTTATTCCCATTCAACGGTAGCTGGTGGCTTAGCCGTGATGTCATAGACAACGCGGTTAATGTGCCCCACTTCATTGACAATGCGGGCAGAAATCTTTTGCAACAATTCCCATGGCAATTGCGCAAAGTCAGCTGTCATGCCATCAACTGACGTAATGGCACGAATCGCGATTGTATAATCGTATGTGCGATAGTCGCCCATCACACCAACTGAACGCACACCAGTCAACACGGTAAAGTATTGCCAAACGTCACCTTCAAGCCCAGCCTTAGCGATTTCATCGCGGAGAATCCAATCTGATTCACGGACGATTTCAAGCTTATCTTCCGTGATATCACCTAAGATACGGATCCCCAAACCAGGACCTGGGAATGGCTGACGCCATACCATTTCATGTGGCATATCCAAAGCTTCACCCAATTCACGAACTTCATCCTTGAACAACGTGTTCAATGGTTCAATCAACTGGAATTGCATATCTTCTGGCAAGCCACCCACGTTATGGTGTGACTTGATGGTTTGAGCTGTATCAGTACCTGATTCAATCACATCAGTATACAAAGTACCTTGCGCCAAGAAGTCGATATCTTTGAGCTTAGCCGCTTCATCATTAAAGACTTCAATGAATTCATTGCCAATGATCTTACGCTTTTGTTCTGGATCAGTGACGCCAGCCAACTTTGATAAGAAACGTTCTTGCGCATCGACCTTAATAATGTTCAAACCAAATTGCTTGCCCATCATTTCCATCACTTGTTCCGCTTCATTCTTACGCAACAAACCATGATCCACAAAGATTGATGTCAATTGGTCACCAATTGCTTTATGCAACAAAACACCGACAACTGACGAATCCACCCCACCAGATAGACCGAGCAAAACTTTCTTGTCGCCAACCACTTCACGAATACGTGCAATTTGTTCGTCGATGAAGCCACTCATATCCCAGTTTGCTTCTGCGCCAGCAATATCAAACACAAAATTGTGCAAAATTTGCTTACCATGGTCAGATAAGGTTGTTTCGGCGTGGAATTGTACACCATACAGACGACGTTCATCGTTGGCAATCGCTGCAATCGGTGTCTTATCAGAACCACCAGCAACAACAAAGCCTTCTGGCAAAGCCACAACGTTATCTGAATGGCTCATCAAGACCGTTTGATCTGCTGGTGTGTTAGCAAACAACAAGCCAGCTGTATCTGTTTGGTGTAATACTGTTTGCCCAAATTCCCCGTTACCAGGGTTTGCTTCAACTTTTCCACCCAAGTTCTGAGCCATGAGTTGCATCCCGTAGCAGACACCCAATACTGGAATACCCAATTCAAAGATGTCATTATCAATCGTAAAAGCATCTTCTTCGTAGACCGACTTAGGGCCACCAGACAAGATAATCGCTTTTGGATTATAGGCCTTCACTTCATCGGCCGTCATGTTGCGTGACTTTAATTCAGAAAAAACACCCATTTCACGAATGCGGCGGGTAATCAGTTGGTTATATTGGCTACCGTAGTCTAGTACAAGAACTTTATCGGCGTTTACATTAGCCATGCATTATACTCCCTTTTATCCATTATGCGCATTTGCGCGAATTTATTGCGCGTAATTTGGCGCGATTTTAGTGATTTCAACATCGTGTGGATGTGATTCGCGCAGACCATTATCCGTAATTTGAACAAATTGTGCTGTTAGCTTAAGGTCGACAATCGTTGACGAACCAGTATAGCCCATCCCCGCACGCAAACCACCGTCTGCTTGGAAAATCGCATCATCAATCGACATGTCACCACCAGCAAATGTACCGTCTGCTTCTAGTACTTCACCCTTCAGTAAATCAGCTACCAAAATGGCATCAGCACCAGCAGAAATAGCTTTCACAACGTCACCTGAATAGTGTACGCCACCAGTGGCAATCACTGCCTTATCATAGTCAGCTGCCACTTCAGCAATGGCCATTGTCGTCGTCAAGAATGGGTACAAGGCGTTGTTTGGTAATTGTGAATCGACTGAACGACCAGCAATCACGGCATCGACACCGTCTTGATAAAGCGCACCAGCAATACCTTGATCTTCAACCACCCCAACAGCGATAAACGTCGTTGGAAAGGCTTTACGTACCGCTTTAACAATATCATTAGTTTCTTTGTTCAAGCCAGCTTGCAAGTAGAAGAAAATCGCATCAGCACCGGCTGCAACGAGTTCGGCTACGCGTTCTTGCGCCCCAGTTGTCAACCAAACTTCAGCCGCAACACGTACGCGACCTTGGGCATCCAAAAAGGCTTTTGGATACTTATCCAAGTCAACCACTGTTGCTTTAGCAGCCGCAACTGCAGCCGCTTGTGCAGCAATATCTTCTTGTTCGGCAATGACACCAAGACCACCATTTAGCGCAGTCGCAGCAACACGGCTATCCGTGGCTGTGCCATTAGCTTCTGCAATCAGTGGGATATTGAGTGTAAAGTTATCTGCAAGTTGTGTCGCCAATGACACGGTATGCGGCAAAACATTTGATGCACCAGGCACTAGCAAGACTTGATCATAGCCTAGGCCCATAATTTCAGTATTTTCAGACATGTTTTTTCTCCGTGAATTTGTCATTAAAAGGTTGGGATCGTGATCGTCTTTTTCACGTTGTCACGTTCTGCTTCATAATCAATTACTTGGATATCACGCATAATTCGGTGGCCCTTTGTCAAATCATCGATTGATTGTTCACCAACTTTGGCCATTTCTTCACGAATTTCTGCCATCATTGTCCCTAACACATCAGCCAAAGCACCCTTATAGGCCACACGCGCTTCAATACCTTCGGGTACCATTTTCTTCGCTTCATTGACTTCGCCTTGGAAATAACGATCCTTTGAACCGGCTTCCATGGCTGCAATTGACCCCATCCCACGGTATGTCTTGTATTGCTTACCGTTATCTTCAAAGACTTCTCCTGGTGTTTCTGCTGTCCCAGAAAACATTGAGCCAAGCATCACAGCATTACCACCAGAAGCCAAAGCTTTAATAATATCTTCCGCCGTCTTGGCCCCACCATCAGCGATGATTGACTTGCCACGACGAGCACCTTCTTCAGCAGCATCACGAACTGCTGAAAGTTGTGGTACACCTATACCAGCAACGACACGGGTTGTGCAGATTGAACCAGGGCCAATACCAACTTTAACCACGTCAGCACCAGCTTCATACAAAGCAGCTGCACCAGCAGTTGTGGCAATATTACCCGCAATAATGTTTAATTCTGGAAAGGCCTCACGCACTTCAGACACTTTACGCAACACACCTTCAGAATGACCATGTGCTGAATCCAAAACAATCGCATCAACGCCGGCAGCAACCATTGCTTCAACACGCTTGACTGTATCTGACGTCACACCGACCGCACCCGCCACTAGCAAACGCCCTTGGGCATCAACCGCAGCATTAGGGAATGCCGTCTGATCAAAAGTAGCCGTTTTAACGGCACGAATTTCATCTGCTTGTTCTGCAATAGTCATATTCTTATGCACAACACCTAAGCCACCTAACTTCGCCAATTCTGTGGCAAAACGCGCTTCTGTAACCGTGTCCATTGCAGCTGAAATCAAAGGCAATTGTAACTTTAACGTTGGCGTCAACACCGTGCTGACTGATACATCTTCTGGTTGGATTTGCGCAGTTGCGTCATAAACCAACTTCATATCATCAAAAGTTAAGCCCATCTTGGCAAACTTATTGCGTGCGCTGAACTTAGGCTTTTCGTCGTCTAAGAAAAATTTTTGCATGAGATCCTCCGATTTTAAACGTGATAACAACAGTGCCATGATTATGACTGTGTGTTCACCATTTATTGTTTAGTTAGGCCTTTTTGTCAACACAATTGTTAACGGATCCGCCGATTATGAGATAACAAAATTCGATATTTGGATACAAAAAAAGCATTTGGGATACACAGATCCACAAATGCTTGGCCAGTATTAAAGATACGAGCTAACACTTGCGGATAGTCACGACTTTTGGGGCGTGGTAGAAACTGCTGGCCATTTTCCAGCGATATATCTGCAAATAAACGATTTAGTTATTGGTATTACTTTACAGGTTTTTATGAGAAAAATCAACCCTTTTAATCTCACGAAATCTAGCTAAAATTGCCCGGCAAAACTTGGCATAAATGCAGATGAAATGGTTTCAACACGTACGGTTTCGCCTGGACCTGGGGCCGTCACATAGGCTTGATTACCAATATAAATGGCCACATGATAACTAGCCCCTGGCGTTCCCCAAAAGAGCAAATCACCTGGTTTGGCATCAGCCACCGCTTTCTTTTGAACGTAACCTTCTTGTGCTACCGAAGAATGTGGTAGCGTTTTACCAATTGCTTGCTGGAAAACATAGCGCACAAGTCCTGAACAATCAAAACCAGCCAAGTCGTCGCCACCCCAAGCATACGGAATGTGTTGTTGCGTCAACGATTGTGCTAATGCCACAACACTTGGCGTTGCATTTGATACCGTTGGCGTGTTTGTTGGTAACGTCACGGGCTGTGCCGGCTTGGCATCAGTTACAACATGATCTGATGTATTGTCCACGTTCACATCAGATTGGTGATTATTTTCTGTGGGTTGCGCGACTGTTGATGACGTTGGTTGACGTAACTGATCCCCTGATGACACCACCAAATCCACTGCATCACTGGCCGTTGTGCCAGTCGTCAACGTTGCCGTATCAGTTACCGGACGCGTCACTGGTTCAGTCACGGTTGGTTGATTAGGTTGCACAAGTGGTGTTGATGCCGGTTGTTCGGGTGCTGGTTGCACTGTCACATCACTTGGCGTTGTTGTTTCTACTGCTACGCTCGCAGACGCACTGACTGTTGTTTGGTCAGCAGCAATGGTTGGTGCGACAGGTTGTGTATCGACAACTGATGGTGATGCGGTTGCTTGTGTTGTTGGGATTACCAACTGTTGGCCCACAGAAATCAAGTCAGAACCTTGATTATTCGCCACCAGTTCTGCCACACTAACATCATGCGCTTTGGCGATGTCCCAGAGTGAATCGCCATATTGTACGCGATAAATTTCTGGTTTTGTGGTGACGACAGCTTGTGGCGTTGTCGGTGTCGACGCCACGACTTTACCCGTGGCAATTTTTAATGGTGCCGTCGCGGACACACTCGTCTGTATAACTTTGCCTTGTCCAGATAGTGACACAACAGCCTGATTAACTGCCCGTTGGACTGTATCAGCATGTGCTAAGCCAGTACCAAGATCGGCAACACTCAGTAAGCCCAACCCGGATGCAACGATTTGTTTATCAATTCTTTCCATACCGAATCCCTTCTCTTTGCAACAAGCTTTAAACTTTCTTAATTATCTTTATTCTATCATAACAATTAAAATTTGGTGTGCACATTTACAACAAAAAAACATTGGCTAAAAAAAGCCTATGATTTTACATTTTCTCTAAACGGACAAACCGTTCTGCAATCGGTGGATGTGTATCAAAAAGATGCGCTTTCTTTTCTAATGGGTTACTAATATAGAGCGCCGCCGATGATGGATCAACATCTTGCATTGGTGGGGCACTGTCTAATTTACGTAACGCTGCAATCAATTCTTGCGGATTACGGGTTAACGCCACACTGCCCGCATCTGCTAAGTATTCACGGTTACGTGAAATAGCCATTTGAATGATCGCTGCAACTAACGGTGCAAACATCATGACCGCCAGTGACAAGACAAAAATAAGAATCTGCCCGCCACCACTATTATTGTCGCGATTATCTCGATCACGGCCGCTCGCGCCAGCGAAAAACCACCAATTACTGGCTAAGTTGGTCAGCATGGTAATCGCTGCTGTTAACGCTAACGCAATTGTTGCAATGCGAATATCATAGTTACGAATATGACTCATTTCATGCGCAATCACACCTTCCAGTTCCTGACGATTCATTAACGCCAGCAGCCCCGTTGTCACGGCCACAGCAGCAGTTTTCGGGCTATTGCCAGTCGCAAAGGCATTCGGACTATCATCTTGAATAATAAACACACGTGGCATTGGTACTTGTGCCACCATGGCCATGTCTTCAACCGTATGCCAAAGTTCTGGTGCTTGGTCAGCGCGTGTTACCTCAATGGCATGATTCATGGTCATCACCAAATTAGTTGAATTACTCACCATCAATAAACTATAAATGGCGCCAATGACCAACCCGCCAACGATTCCCGTTGTCAAAGAACCTAATAACAAGTAACCAACCGCAGCCCCAACAAGCCCAACTAGGATTAAAAAACCAAGCAAAAGGCCAACTGTCCGTCGTTTATTGGATTGTATCTGCTCATATAACATTAAAACTTAACCGTTGGCACTTCTTTCTCAGACTCAGGGACCGCAATAAATTCGCTGGGTTCAAAATGATGGATACCGGCAATAATATTGCTAGGAAAAGCTTGCAACTTCGTGTTATAGCTTGCTGTTGTCGTGTTAAACAATTGCCGTGAGTAGGCAATTTTGTTTTCAGTATTTGTTAATTCTTCTTGCAATTTCGTAAAGTTTGCACTCGCCTTGAGGTCAGGATAAGCTTCAGCAACGGCAAACAAGTGTGTCAAGGCGTTTGACAATTGATCAGAAGCTGCCATTGTGGCCGCAGGGCCTTGCGCACTTGACACATTTGTCCGCGCATCTGTGACAGCTTGCAACGTTGACTTTTCAAAATCAGCATATCCTTTTACCGTATTGACTAAATTAGGAATTAAGTCATTTCGTCGTTTCAATTGCACATCAATTTGGCTCCAAGCCTCTTTGGTCTGCATACGCGACTTAACCAAGCCGTTGTACACGCTAAT
The DNA here is from genome assembly GCF_965300815.1 of Leuconostoc sp. Taxonomy (NCBI): domain Bacteria; kingdom Bacillati; phylum Bacillota; class Bacilli; order Lactobacillales; family Lactobacillaceae; genus Leuconostoc; species Leuconostoc sp. The sequence goes on along the minus strand of NZ_CBDKZH010000022.1, from coordinate 7,009 downwards.
CCACACAATGGCAACAACTGCAATGATGGCAACGCCAATCAGTAATGTCATATTGATCTCCTTTAAATACATCTGACAACAAAGTACTCGCAACACGCGTTCAGCGTTATCAATCGACAAACACTTCGCGCTTATCTTTTAACCCAACATAGGTCAGCTGTTCGGCATACCAATAGTAAAAGAACGGCAGTTGCTGTAGTAACGTGAAAATTGTGATGACCTTATCATGATCTATAATATCATAAGTCCATTGCGAATGGCCGTCATCTTGCCGATGTTGGGTCAGTTTCAAGGCAATATCACCGATACTAATTTCCGCACCTGAAGTCTCTCCTTGCATGCGCTTGAGCACAAATTGTTGTTTAGCCGCTGTGACAAACAAACTATCTAAGACATAGGCCGGTAAATCCTTTTGCATCATGACTAAGGCCGTTTGTTGCGCCGCGTCAAGTCCCGGCATATCAATATCATAGCCAATATCCCCCAGCTGCATCGCAATGGCCACCAAGCGTTTTTGGAACGTGGTTAGTGCCTCAACCCCGGCAAGTTGGATCGCCTCTGTTTGTACCAATTTGGCAAACTGCTGGGTATCCAAATACAACCGTTGCCGATTCATATCCCAGTAAAGGACACGCAAGTTTTGGGCCGTTTCTTCTAAATAATAACCGCCAGCAGCCAACGGTGCTTTCGTAAAGCGGAAAGCGGCATTTGGCCATTCAGAAAAATGTAACTCCGCCACTTTTTGCCCTTGCGGGAGTGCAATGGTTGTGTCTGAAAGGGAAGCCGCTTCTGATAACTCGGCAAAGGCCACAGTGACCCAGTGCGTGTTGGGAAACCAAAACGGATTGGCAATTCGCATCATCTCAGCTTGATGCATATCGAACGCCAGCATCTTTTGTAAAATATCTAATAATTCGGTTGGTTCTGTCGTTGTGCCCAATGCGTCGACAAGTACTTGCCAACGTTCAAATAACATGAGATCTTTTCTAAGTTGTGCACTATATTGGTTTGTTTCGAAATTATCCATACACACCTAGTCCTTACTAAATTGTGTCAAGTAAGCCACATAGCTATTAGCCAAAGCCGTCGTGAATGCCGGCACTGTTTCAAATTGGCTCAAAATGGCTTGCAATTCAAGTTGGCGTAGCGCATCTTCTTTTTCCAAAGTGAGTAGTTCTTCTTGTTGGACAGCCAACTTCTTTTCCACTTCAGGCACTCTTTTTTGCGTCGCCAATAATAGTTCGCGCTTTTTTTCCAAGCTTTCACGAGTCGCCTTATCATTTCGGCCAAACAGACCCGATTTGTTGGCCTGCAACGCATTAATTTGATCTTCAAGGACCTGCAATTCTAGCCGTCGCTTGGTATCCTCAGCCAAAAAAGCCTCTAGTCCCATGATAATTTGATTGACTTCTTGGATATGCGCTGCATTCAAACTATCGCCGTTGGCTAATTGCGCGGTTTGTGTCAATTCTGTCACCACTTTTTGGTCATAATCAATGGTAATCGTGAGCACATTTAAAACGCCGAGTTGCCGATGATGCCACCAGTCACCAAGATAAACCCGATACAATATGGGATTTTCGTCATCTTGTTCAAAACGTAGAAAATCAAAATTTGCCGTTAAGTAGGCCAATAATTCTGGCGCTAAAAAGTGCGCAATATCTTGCTGAATATCAGCGACTAAACTCGCCAGTTCCTGATTACTGTCAGCATGCGCGCGTTGTCGAATTTGTTCATTATATTTTTTTGAATCGAGCAATTCATAGACCAATGGCACTTGATTTGTCGAAATTGCTGTCTGCAATTGGCCCAAATACAAAATTTTGTGATCTAATTGATTAATTAACTCTGGTTGCAAAACGGTTTGCGTGTCTTGATTTGTCATAACAGACCTCCTATCGCACAAAACTTATTTTTAGCATACACCAACCCTGCATTGAAAAGTAGTCTATTAATAATTTTTTATCTACTTCATTTGGCGTCAAAAAAAACGACGAGTCACTCATCGTTTTGGTTGTAATATAGCGGGGATCCGGTCCATGCGCGGTCCAAGAAGATCATCCCCAAATCCCATTTTAAGATAAATGATTGCGACAACAATGCCACCAATGCCGGCACTTAAGAACGTTGTCAATGTGACAGACAATTTGGTATCCATTGGGAATACAAAGTTGCTCATCACAAACACAATCCCGTAGGCTACCGCTGCCATCACTAAGGCACCCATGAATAATTGCCAGAGTTCTCTACCAAGCGACCCCAATGACACGCCATACGCCGCATTGAGATAATCTAGCATAAAGGCAATCGCTACGGTCATCCCAATGACACTTGCAATTAACGCGCCCATGCCCTCAAAATAGCGAATCATCGGTACTTGCAAAACAATTTTGACTAACAAGCCGTAAACAAACGCCTTAATCACAATGGAAACTTCCGATAATGCTTGTAAAATAAACGCCAGTAACATAAACAAACTAAAGACAATGGCCAAAATTGTTGAATATTGTAGTAAGTAAATGCCCTCTTGATTTGATACATCAATTGGGTAAAACATCTTATACAATGGTGAGGCAATCGCAAACATCCCCAAAGCACTTGGCAACATCACAATCGCAAACAGCTTAATGACCTGCTTAAGCTGTTGTTGAATATCGGCGTGTGTCAAAGTCGCCTTACTACCCGACAGCATTGGCAAAGCAGTTGCGGCGATACTTGTCGAAAATGGCACAATGATCATAATCAACTTATTCGGATTGGCACTAAACAAGGCAAAATCTGTCTGTAACTGTGCATTCGTCATAGCAAAAAAATGACTCATCACATTAAAATAAGTATATTGATCGACTAATTGGAACAGTGTGATAGCGGAACCAATAATAATAAACGGCCAAGATTCTTTTAAAATATCCAGGATTAATTTTAAGGTTGGTGTTTTGACGTGTGGCGCATCATGTGGCATTGGCTGCATCACAATGTTGTGATACTTAATCCAGCCCCAACCAAGCACCAGCATACTAAACAGCGCACCGATGAAGGCCGCAAAGGTTGACTGCACCACAACGGCACTCCAGTTACCCGGCGTCGCTTTCAAAATAATCACCGCACTCACCAACATATAGATGATACGTGCAATCTGTTCAACAATTTGAGACAAAGCTGACACGCTCATCAATTGGTAACCCTGAAAAATGCCGCGCAACATCGACATTAATGGGAAAATTGCTACGGCCGGCGCCAAAGAATGCAGCACTGGGATAAAGTTCGGATCTCCCATGGCTAACCAAGGGGTTAGTACATAAATCGCGGCCCCAAAGACCAATCCCAGAAATACCCCTAAAATCAAGGAGTGCCGCGTTAATTGTCGTGATTGATGCACATCACGTCGCGCATGATATTGCGCCACCAACTTTGAAATAGCAGCCGGGACACCAAACGTTGCAATGGCCAAGAAAACAGCATAAATATTGTACCCCTGGCCAAACAAACCATTAGCCCGGTTTGAATCAGCACCTAACAGCGCCATCCAGGGCACAATATAAACCGCGCCAAGAATACGAGAAATAATATTCCCTGCTGACAGCCAAGCTGAGCCTTTGATCAGCGTCGCTTGCGCCTGATCTTGTGCTGACTTTGTGGCGTCTGGTTGAGGCGTAGGCGCTTTTTTGGGCGTCACAACCGTTTTGATGTCGCTCGCGAACGGATCGGCAGCTTGCGAAGACTGCAACTGGGGCTTCTTTTTCCGAATGTTTTGACGCGCTTGGTCATTCTGTGCTTGCATTGCCGCTAATTGTTCAGCAGCGCGTTGTGTTTGTCCCTGAGGCTGCGGGCGTTTTGATTGTGGTTGACGAGCAGCTGAACTATTATCAGGTTGTTTTTTTGCTTGGATGCGTTGACGGGCGCGGGCTAGAATTTCATCTGCACTTAATATCTGGCCGTCCACATTGATTTTATCAACATGCTTTCCTTGCATTTTTGAATCGCTTGGATGCTGTTCATCCGTCATGTGTGTACTCCTCTTGCATTATGTACGCTGGTAATGGCTTACCAGCATCTTAAATCATCTTTTAGCCAACGACAATGTTGACAAATTTGCCTGGAATGGCGATGACCTTGCGGATTGTCTTATCCGCGATAAACTTTTGAACGTTATCATCTGCTTTAGCCGCAGCAATCATGCCATCTTGATCGATATCACGCGCCACAGTGGCCTTACCACGCACTTTACCGTTGACTTGGAAAATAATCTCAACCGTATCTTCAACAAGTTGTGCTGGATCATAAGTTGGCCAAGCCACGTATGAAATAGAAGCTTCTTGTCCCAAACGGACCCATAGTTCTTCTGATAGATGCGGTGCAAATGGTGCCAATAGTTGCACAAAGCCTGTCATGTAATCCAAGAACAAGCTGTCGGCCTTATAGGCTTCATTGACAAACACCATCATTTGAGAAATTGCCGTGTTAAAGCGCATGTTTTCAAGATCTTCCGTGACCTTTTTCACCGTTTGATGATAAATCTTATCCAACTCACCGGAATTAACCGTCGTAACACGGTCACGTAGTTGACCGTCATCATCAATCAACAAGCGCCAAACACGATCTAACCAACGGCGTGAGCCCGTAATGCCTTCTTCAGACCATGGCTTGCTTTGCGTCAATGGTCCCATGAACATTTCATACACTCGGAGGGTATCGGCACCAAATTCAGCCACGATATCATCCGGATTGACCACGTTACCCTTTGACTTCGACATCTTTTCATGGTTCTCACCAAGAATCATACCTTGGTTGACCAACTTTTGGAAGGGTTCCTTTGTTGGCACAACGCCAAGATCATACAAGAACTTGTGCCAGAAACGCGCGTACAATAAGTGTAACACAGCATGTTCGGCCCCGCCAACGTACAAGTCAACATTCATCCAATACTTTAATTTCTCGGGATCAGCCAATTGTTCTTGGTTACGTGGATCAATATAACGCAAGAAATACCATGATGAACCAGCCCATTGTGGCATCGTATTAGTTTCACGACGGCCCTTCACGCCATCTTCACGGGTTACTTCTAACCAATCGGTTAGGTTTGCCAGTGGTGATTCACCATTACCTGAAGGTCGTAGTTCAGTTGCACGTGGCAAAAGCAATGGTAATTCGGCTTCAGGCACAAGACTCTTCGTCCCGTCTTCCCAATGAATGACTGGAATTGGTTCACCCCAATAACGTTGCCGTGAGAAGACCCAGTCACGCAAACGGAAGTTTGTTTGTGCGTGTCCTGCTTGATGGGCTTCCAACCAAGCAATCATCTCATCAATTGCTGTTGCTTTATCCAAGCCATCCAAAAATTCTGAGTTGATGTGCACACCATCGCCAGTATACGGTGCTTCGGTAATATCGCCACCAGCAATCACCGGCTTAATATCGAGACCGAACTTCTTGGCAAACTCATAATCACGCTCATCATGGGCTGGTACCGCCATGATAGCCCCCGTCCCATAAGAAGCCAAAACATAATCAGCAATCCAAATGGGTAATTGTTCGCCGTTGACGGGATTAATGCCATAAGCACCAGTGAAGACACCAGACTTATCCTTGTTCAAATCCGTCCGTTCAAGATCTGACTTTGCTGCGATTGACGCACGGTAATCGGCCACTGCTTGGGCTTGTTCGGCTGACACAATTTGATCAACCAATGGATGTTCAGGCGCTAACACCATATAACTTGCGCCAAAAAGCGTGTCCGGCCGTGTTGTGTAGACTTCGATCTTGTCGTCAGTATTAGCAACGTCAAAGAAAACTGCTGCCCCCTTTGAACGACCAATCCAATTACGTTGTTGTTCTTTAATCGCTTCTGGCCAATCCAAGTCTTCTAAATCGTCAACCAAACGATCAGCGTACGCTGTAATCTTTAAGACCCATTGACGCAAGGCTTTACGTTCAACAGGATTGCCAGAACGTTCTGACTTACCATCAATGACCTCTTCATTGGCCAAAACCACACGGTCAATTGGATCCCAGTTGACCATCATGTTAGACTCGTAAGCCAAACCTTTTTCGTACAACTTTTCAAAAATCCATTGTGTCCACTTATAATATTCTGGATCGGTTGTGTTAATTTCACGATCCCAATCATATGACAAGCCCAAAGCTTTGATTTGTTCACGGAAATGGTCAATGTTTTCGCTAGTGAAGTCTGCTGGATTATGCCCCGTCTTCATTGCATATTGTTCCGCAGGTAAACCAAACGCATCCCAGCCCATTGGATGTAAGACATTATACCCATTGGCACGCTTAAAGCGACTCATAATATCCGTGGCCGTGTAGCCTTCGGGGTGTCCCACGTGCAAGCCTTGGCCTGATGGATAAGGGAACATATCCATGGCATAATACTTGGGCTTGCTGGTGTCATCTGTCGTCGCAAAAGTTTGGTGTTCATCCCAAAACTTTTGCCACTTTTGCTCGATTTGTTGATGTTCGTATGGCATGTTTGTTGATGTGATAGGCTGTTAACAGCCTATCACGTTCCTCCTGAAAAATTTAATCACATTTAGGCTAAAAAATCGCCCTATGTCACACTAAAAAGTGTGACATAGGGCGATTTAACGCGGTACCACCTATGTTCACGTATTCCTACGCCTCAAAAGTCTTAACGCGACGCCACGTCAAAAGCTACTGTTAGTTCACTCTCAATTGCTTTAACCGAGTTCCACATGTTGCTTGGTAGACTTGCACCACCGTCTACTCTCTGAATGCCACGCAATGTGTACTAATGCTAAATATAATGCTCTAATTATATCACGTTTTCTGTAAATCAGGTATACTATATATTATGCTTAAGAAACAAAATTTTGACTTATTTTTAACTGTTTTTGCCGCTTTAACCTTCACGGTGTTACTCATTGGTGTCCTGACCAAAGCCACCTGGTTAGCGCAATTGAATCATATCGGTCAGCTGGTCATTCAACAGCGCTCACCGCAGTTAAATACCCTATTTATGACCGTAACACAATTAGGT
>NZ_CBDKZH010000021.1:0-18975 GCF_965300815.1 Leuconostoc sp. | reverse complement strand
TAGTGGACAGTCAGGGGCTCGAACCCTGGACCCACGGATTAAGAGTCCGTTGCTCTACCAACTGAGCTAACTGTCCATATGTCGCTTTCACAACAAAGAATAGTATAGCATGTATTTTGATGTTGTGCAACACTTTTTCTAAAATTAATGGCACACTATTAAAAAACAGCGTTAGCCATCACTAACGCTGTTTTGCATCCATTGCTTTATTTGTCGTTGTAACCAGTTGGATGGCTTTGGTGCCAGTTCCAAGCTGTCTTGATAATGTCTTGCACATTATCATATTTTGGTGCCCAACCCAACACATCACGTGCCTTATCTGAGTTGGCAATCAAAATATCAGGATCGCCAGCACGGCGTGGGCCAATTTTGGCTGGAATATCAACACCAGTTGCTTCACGCGCGGCTTCCACCATTTCCTTAACTGAGAAACCAGTTGCTGAGCCTAAGTTAAATTGGTTCGATTCATTGCCATCAGCCAAATATTGCAAGGCCCGCATGTGAGCATCTGCCAAGTCTAGGACGTGAACATAGTCGCGAACGTTGAACCCGTCTGGCGTGTTGTAGTCATCACCAAACATTTCAATGTAGTCACGTTGACCCAAACCAGCTTGCAAAATAATTGGTACAAGGTGGGTTTCAGGTTGGTGATCTTCACCAATCGTACCATCTTCAGCAGCCCCAGCCACGTTGAAGTAACGCAATGCCACCCACTTCACACCATCCGCTTGATCTGACCAAGCCATGATTTTTTCCATCATTAACTTTGATTCACCATAAGGGTTGATAGGGTTTTGTGGATCCGTTTCCTTAATCGGAATGTTGACTGGGTTACCATAAGTGGCTGCTGTTGATGAAAAGACGATTTGCTTCACATCATGATCCTTCATCACTTCCAGCAACGTTACCATGCCACTCGTATTGTTATCAAAATACTTCAATGGATTAGCAACCGATTCCGGCACAATTGAAAAAGCGGCAAAATGCACGACTTGTTCAATGTCTTCTTGATCAAAGACAGCTGATAAGGCGGCCTTATCGCGGATATCGACTTGATAAAACTTAGCGTCTGGATGGACGGCATCACGATGCCCAGTAAACAAGGCATCAACAACAACGACGTCACGACCTGCTTCAACAAGTGTTTTTACCATGTGTGACCCGATATAGCCGGCGCCACCTAATACTAATACTGACATAATCGCCTCTTTATTCTAAATTGATACTTTCAGTTTACACCACTTTTAAGCATCACGCCACTTGAATTCCGCCTCGGCACTAACGACATCGCCCATCATAATACGATGTTTGCTCTCGTGATCTTGGTGTACGACTTGTGATTGGATCGTATGCCCCAGCCGAATTTCATTTTCAAACCGGAGATTAATTGTGGTCACTTCATGGGTATTTAAAAATTCAGGTGCCATGACATCTTGCATCCACTCAAAATACTTCGAGTTATTCACATGCTGATTGGCATCAATATCTAAATAGCGAACGTGATAATCTTTGGCCTCGTAAACCTCATCTGAGGCAAAGTGCGCCGGATTAGGAATACGTGGAATCTGTTTTACATATTCAGCTTGATAGGCATTAATAATATCTTCCGGTATGCGGGCCATGCGCCGGTTTTCAATGTCAATCATGGCCCAAATTGAATCGACGCGAATCACTTCTTCCCCTGCGGCATCAAAAAAAGCAAACGGCCGCCGCACAAAAAAAGGATTATATTTTGCCGCAAAAGTTTGGACTTTAACCGCCTCATTAATTTTAGGGCGCTGCTTAACCGTGACCTCATATTGTAAAATAACCCAGCCGAGGCCACGCGCTAAGTGCACGTCTTGTCCAACCCCTAAGGCATCCCCTTGCATTTTCGAGGCCAAAACGGCCCAATTTAAGATCATCGGCAAAGATAATTTCCCTGTCATATCCGCTTCGTAGTATTCAACGTGTCGTTGCATCGCAAATGGTTGCATGTTCCCCCCTCATTCTGTACCAATGTATGACTATTAGTCGTTAATCAATGCCATGATAATCGGCATAGACCGCTTGCCGATCAAGCTGACGCGCTTTGGCCACTTGTTTAATGGCGGCATTAGGCTTTAAGCCTTTGGCGACCAACTTGGCCACGGCTTCTTGGACTGTTAACTCAGCCTCATCATTGTCAGTTGCTGCTGTTTCCTCACCAGTAAAGCCAGCAATCATCACAACAAATTCACCACGGATTTCGTGTGTTTTCGCCCAAGCCACTAATTCGGCCACTGTCCCACGCAAAAATTCTTCATATTTTTTCGTTAGTTCACGCGCCAAAACCACTTGTCGGTCAGCGCCCATCACCTTTTGAATATTTTCCAAGGTTTGTTTCAAGCGGTGCGGTGCCTCATAAAAAATCGTTGTATCACGCAACGTGGCAAGGCGTTCTAACTCGGCCAACTGGTCGCTATTTTTCCGCTGTAAGAAACCATAAAAATAAAATGGTTGCGGTACTAGCCCACTGGCAATCAACGCCGTTACACCAGCGGTTGCGCCAGGAATTGGAACGACCGCAATCCCTTGCGCAATCGCTGCGGCCACTAATTCTTTTCCTGGATCAGAAATCGACGGCATCCCCGCATCACTCACTTGAGCAATGTTTTTGCCTTGTTGTAAATCCGCAATGATGCCTGGTATTTTAGCTTGCCAATTATGCTCATGAAAGCTCGTTTGCTTGGTTGTAATGTCAAAATGATTAAGGAGCTGTTGTGTGTGCCGCGTATCTTCAGCTGCAATTAAATCAACATCGGCCAAAACGGCAATGGCGCGCGGGGTCATATCTTGCAAGTTCCCAATCGGGGTTGGCACAAGATAGAGCGTGCCGGTTTCGCGCTGTTCAAAACTCTTTTGTTGTTGCATATTATTCTCCTAATGCCATGGCTATTTCCAAGACCATTTTCTCAAATCGTGTTTGCAGTGACACGTTCGTTTGGCTTAATCGGTCATCAGCAAAAATAACGTCGCTCGCGCGCACTAACTGTTGTGGACTATATTGCTGTCGCAATGTTTTGTATAAGCCAACTAGTGTGGGAAAGTGCAGTTGTGCGTCGGGTATTTGCCCGTAAACAACTGTGTCACGTGACAATTCATGTAACCAGGCCAAAAAAAGACGCTGCTGCGGTGCTTCTTTCAACGCATCGACAAGTTGCAATTGCACATACACAAACGCTTCCACCCGTCGTTGCATCATTAGTTCAAACCACTTGAATAAGACTGGTTGCATTGTTTTACGCCACTGCTCGGCTTCATCATCTGGCTGTGCCAAGGCAATTTCGGGACGTAATTGGACAATTTGCGCCCGTGATCGAATGGTGGGCAGCACCTCATTGAGGTTTTCGGCCTACATGATCATGAGTTGCGGGCCAGCCGGCTCTTCAATAAACTTAAGCAGCGCATTGCCAGACTCAGCTTGTAACGTTTCGATGGCGTCAAACACAAAAACTTTGCGTTGGCTTTCTTGCGCAACTGTGACAAATTCTGGTTTTAATGCCCGAATTTGGTCGACCTTCCACGTTCGCTTGGTCCCTGTCCCACTTTTGGGTAAGCTGGGTTGGGTAATTTTGACATCGGGATGATCATCCGCCATGATCCGGATGGCCTGACGTTCATCCGCGCCAGCCATAAGCCAAGCCAAATAACGCGAAAAAGCCAGCTTTTCTGGCTGGCTTGGGCCGACAAAGAGATACAGATGACTGAGCTGATTTGTCGCAATCAGTTGTTTAAAATGGGCGATCTGTTGCGGATACACCTTTTCTGCGGTTGTAATAAATTCCGGTGTCATTAGAACTGATGGAATGATTCAATATTTTGCGTATAAACAGTCGCGCCACCGACTTCAACTTCAATCGGATAAATCCCGATTTGTTCACCACCAGCATCTAAATTCACTGGCGGTACCATAAATTGTTTCCGTGTTTGTGACACTTCTTGAATAATGTCCAACGTTTCTTGGACGCGTGCATCTTCGATGGCAATCAAGAAAGTGGTATTACCTGAACGGAGGAACCCACCCGTCGTCGTTAAGCGTGTCGCCCGAATATCAGCTTTGACGAAAGCGTTACTAAGCTTGGTTGCATCCTTGTCTTGAACAATAGCTGTCACTAATTTCATAATGATGACTCCTTTCGCGATGCTATGATGTCAAATAGCAATGTGCGTGTCTCTGCAATGACCTGTTCTAGCGGTTGTGTCGCATCAATTAATTTAATTCTATCAGAAAAATCACGTTGCAGGGCTAAATAAGTCTCTCGCACCGCTTGATGAAAGGCTAACGATTCCTTATCCAAACGGTCAATCTTATCTTGACGATTGGCCATCACGCGTGCCAAACCAACTTCGGCCGGTACATCAAAATAAATCGTTAGATCAGGCATTAAGCCATCAATGGCAAACTGATTAATTTGCCAAATATGATCGACACCGAGGCCACGACCACCGCCTTGATAGGCCAACGAACTATCCACGTAACGATCAGAAATCACCACTTTACCTGCTTCAAGTGCTGGCAAAACGACGGATACCAAGTGTTGCCGGCGCGCTGCTGTATACAATAAGGCTTCTGTACGGTCATCCATGCCATTATCTTCTGCTGGTTGCAGAATCGCACGAATAGCTTCAGAAATTGGATTGCCACCAGGTTCTCGTGTCGTCACCAGTGCCTCACCAAGCTGCGGTTGTAATTCAGCCACCAGTGCCTGTAAGACGCTTGTCTTACCCGCACCTTCCGGTCCTTCAAAAGTAATAAATAGCGGTTTCGTCATGTGTCTTGTTGTCCTTTTTGTTTATCGTGGCAGTACCCTAACTGACATTAAATGCGATCAGTTTTCAGGACATGGGTTTGCATATGCCCAACTGTCTTGCGGCGGCGTGCTTCACGATAGAGATAATTAAATTTGGCCTTTGTCAGCGCAGTTTGCGCTTGAATTAACCGCACATTGACTTGGCCATCTAACAATGCTTCTTCCGAATTTTGGGCTGTATCCCAGTCAATCTTGGCTTTATCAATTTGAAAAACGAGGGCCTGGTCATAAGTTTGTCGCAGATTTAATTTCTTTTTACGAAATATCATAATTCTGTTCGTCCTTGTACTGCTTTAATCAACGTCAATTGGTCCGCATAATCAATATCTGATCCCACTGCCAAACCGTGCGCCAAACGAGTTACTTTAATCCCCGCGGGCTTTAGCAACCGTGCGAGATACATCGCTGTGGCTTCACCTTCGGCGTTGACATTTGTACCGACAATCACTTCGTTAATTTCTTGATGTTCAGATAATCGCCGAATTAAACTCGGCAAGTTAATGTCTTCTGGTCCTGTGCCGGAACTCGGTGAAATCACACCATTGAGCACGTGATATAAGCCGTGATAATCACGCGTATTTTCCATCGCCATCACATCACGCGCATGCTCAACCACAAAAACAGTTGTTTGGTCACGCGACGGATCCTGACAAATCACGCACGGATTGATTGACTTTTCCGTAATATTGCCACACACTTCACAGAAGGTCAAATCATTTTTAGCAGAAGCGAGCGCTTTAGAGAAATCAATCACATCATCTTCTGCCATACCTAAGGTATAAAAAGCCAGACGTGTGGCTGTTTTTTGCCCAATACCTGGTAATTTTGTATAGCTTGCTATTAATTTTGCAATCGGTTCTGGATATTCCATAATGGTACAAGGCTATCACAGCCAATCCTTTCTCTATTAATCAATCACCTGCACAATATCGTCGCCAAACAATTTCTTAGCTTCAGCGACAATCGCTGGTTCCACAAGCCCCGTTTGCTCTGGTGTCGGTGCACTTTGCGACTGGGTCGTGGTTGTTTGGCTCACTCTCGGTATATCCGCCAAATTCAAAGGTTGAGTCGTCCCCGCCTTTAACTGCGCGACATAATCAGAGCGTTCTTGTTGCCAGCTATCTTGGGTAATCAACACCATTTCTGTTGGCAATTGTTGTGCAGCCAGCGCTGTCCGTAATTGCGTTTGCAAGGCGGCATCTTGTAAAGCTTGTGCCAATAAAGGTGGAAAATCAAACGCTAAAACAAGCCCTTCCTCACTTGCAGCTACCGGGGCGGCAATCGTCAGTAAGGCCTGTTCAGCAACACCAAATTGACTAATCAAGTCTGACCAAGCAGCCTTCACGCGACTAAGCGTCTCCCGCTTCGCTTGTTGTAAGACGGCAAAGACCGCATTTTGCCCCGTACGCGCCCACAACTGGTTGGCAACGGCTGCTTCTTCAGTTGGCGCAGTAGCTACCACTGGTTGGGCAACTGGTGACGTTGCCAATGTTGGTGGCACTGGCGTGGGCGTTGATGGTACAGTCTCAACTGTTACCGTTGGTGTTGACGTTGGTTGCGCTGCAACCACTTGTGGTGCAACTTTGACGGGTTGTGTAGGTGTCACTGTTTCACTTGGCTGGACTGACGCTGGTGCTTGCGGTGCAGCCGTCATCGCCAGTTTAACCGTGAGCAATTCTAAATACACATCACTTTGCATCGTTTGCATGAGCTGTTGCTGAATGTCATCTAGAATCACCATCATCTGTTGAATGCGTTCAGCCGATAATTGTTGGGCCAATGCCGTAAGATCAGTCACAGCAATCGCTGTTTTAATCAAATCAGGCGCGACATTTGTCATCATCACATCACGCAATAAGCCTAACACATCAACCACAAAACGTTGGGCATCTTTGCCGGCAAGTAGAATATCATGTAAAATCTGGAGCCCTTTTGGCGTGTCCCCTTGACTGACAGCGACTATATAGGCCAATAATTGAGCTGTTGTTGTCGAGCCAGTGACCTGTAAGGCGTTATCGACCGTCACCCGATCTGTGCCATACGCCATCACCTGATCTAAAATCGACAAGGCATCTCGCATGCCACCTTCCGCCACATTGGCAATAATGCGTAACGCATCGTCATCATAAGCGACCTGACGTTGCGTTAAAATATCGGCTAACCGTGCCTGAATGGCATCGGTCGCAATCCGTTTAAATTCAAAACGCTGTGTCCGCGACAAAATCGTGACGGGCACTTTTTGCGGTTCGGTGGTCGCCAAAATGAACTTCACATTTGCTGGTGGTTCCTCAAGCGTCTTCAGGAGGGCATTAAAGGCACTGTTTGACAACATATGCACTTCATCAATGATGTAAACTTTGTATTTCGCTTCAATCGGTGCATAATCCACGTTCGCCAAAATATCGCGCATATCTTCAACGCGACTATTAGACGCCGCATCAAATTCTACAATATCGGGAATTTGGGCATCATCCGTTTGCGGATCAATCCCATTGACTTCGCGCGCAAATATTTTAGCCGCGGATGTCTTCCCTGTTCCACGTGGCCCAGAAAAAAGATAGGCATGGCCTGTCTGCTCTGTTTCAATCGCATTCTTAAGTGTTTGTGTGATAACTTCTTGACCAATCATGTCATCAAACGTCCGTGGTCGGTAAACCCGATATAATGCTTGATATGCCACTGTTACCACCTCCTGAGGAACTTTTTTTTGCAAATTACAACGCTAACTTACAAAAAAAGACCGCTATGCGGTCAATATGTACACAAGCACAACATCGAACAACCTTAGGGCTGCTACATTCCTGTCCTGACCCGGTTCGAGAGTCGACGCTTGCCTGCTTTTCTATTATATCTAATTTTTTTGCTTTAAGCAAACACTTCAGCCACTTTCTTCGTCACCTTGGCTTGCCACTTAAAGTAAGTTAAGTAAGCCTTGGGTACCAAATATTCGTTGACCGCTGCGAAATCATCGACGATTGAAACAATCCAGCTTTCGCGGTACTTTGGTAGCGCAATAGTGGCACCAAACATGTGCTTAACAATGATATCAGCTTCTTTATCACTAATAGACGTTAGCTTTTTGGCATTTTGAAGCGCAATACGTGGGTGGACATAAGCATGTGAACCCGCTTCAAACTTCGTCACACGCCAATCGTAGTAAAAAAGATCATGTAACAATCCGGCACGTGCCGTCGCCGTTGCATCAGCGCCAATTTTTTTGGCAATCACGTAAGATTGATAAGAAACTGAGATAGAATGCCGTAACCGGTTAGAAAAATGGTGTTGTGTATATTGTGCGAGTTGTTGCACTTCTTCGTGTTGTAATAAATCGTCAACAATTGCTAAATACTCTTGGTCGAGACGCCAAGCATTAGGATTTTGCATGTAAATTTTGCCTCTTTTAATAAGTCTGATGCTATTATACTACGAAATCATTAATATGGGCGTTACAATGTTTGCGATTTTTTATTGCGTTTCCGCTGCGCTCTAATTTGGCCAAAGAAATCTTGTAACAGCGCCCCACCCTCATCACCGCGAACCTGCGGATGGACAACAACCCGATGATTCAAGCGTTCATCTTCCAACAACTGATACAACGAACGTGTCGCACCGCCTTTGGCGTCATCAGCACCATAATAGACCACTGGGACGCGTGCATTAATAATCGCCCCAGCGCACATAATACAAGGCTCAAGCGTGACAAATAACGCCGTATCTTCTAAACGCCAAGATTGTAACGCATCGTTAGCCGCTTCAATCGCGAGTAACTCAGCATGCGCTGTGGCAAGCTGATGGGATTCACGATGGTTATGCGCCCGTGCCACAATTTGATTATCTTTCACAATCACCGCGCCAATCGGTACTTCGCCTTCATTAGCGGCTAGTTTGGCCTCGTTTAGCGCCACCTGCATAAAATAATCAATCTGCGCATCACTAAATGTGGGTATCTGGCTCATAAGTGCTCTCCAAAATATAGTAACCTTTGTTTTTCGCAATAATTTTTGCATTTCCAAAGGCTGCCAACATATTTTTTTGTGCTGAAGGCGCCCCTTGCTTTTTCTGTAAAACAGCAATTAATTTACCACCTGGTACTAAATGGTGCACAGCATCTTGTAACATCGTCGTGACCACTTCTTTACCGGCACGAATCGGTGGATTCGTTAAAATCAAGGCATATTGATCCGTGATTTGTTGATAAATATCTGATTGGAAAACGGATACCAACTGGTCAACCCCATTTTGCTTGGCGTTTTGTTGCGCTAAAGCCAACGCCCGTTCATTGACATCAACCATGTCCACTGGCCGTTGATATTTTTTCGCAATAGCAACCCCCACTGGACCATAACCAGTGCCGAGATCTAGTACCTTCCCGTCAGTTAAGGTTGTTTTATCTAGGGCATCCAACATCGTACGTGTGCCAAAATCAACCGTTGACTTAGAAAAAACGCCACTATCGGTTGTAAAGTGTAAGGTATTCCCAAACAGGTCAAAATCAAAATTTTGGAAATGATGCTCAGAATTCGGATTCGCAGTGAAATACATTTCACCGCCAATTTTTTCATTTGATGTGGTCATAACGACTCCTTAAGTTTATGTACAAAAAAAGAAGTACCGAAGCACCTCTTTTAATATTGCGAATCATATCCCACACCGATTGGTGTGATGATAACCAATCCGTGATTTCATCAAATGAAATTACTTCAAAGTTACTGATGCGCCAGATTCTTCCAAAGCTGCCTTCAATTCGTTAGCGGCTGCTTCGTCAAGACCTTCCTTAACGATTGAAGGTGCGTTGTCAACTAAGTCCTTAGCTTCCTTCAATCCAAGACCAGTTGCTTCACGAACTGCCTTGATAACCTTAACCTTAGCAGAACCTGCTGAAGTCAATTCTACGTCGAAGTCTGTCTTTGCTGCGGCTGCGCCGTCAGCTGCACCAGCTGCTGCTACAGGAGCTGCTGCTGAAACGTTAAATTCTTCTTCGATTGCTGAAACCAATTCAGCCAAATCCAAGATTGTTGCATCCTTCAATGATGCGATAATCGCGTCTTTATCAAAAGCCATGATTAAATCCTCCAAATTTTTGTTTTGATGTTGTCGTTAGTAAAACTTGTTGCTGATTATTCAGCAGATGGTGCTTCTTCGGCTGCAGCTTCCGCAACTGGTGCTTCTTCAGCAGCAGTTGCAGCAGCTTCGCCACCTTCTTCTTCCAACTTCTCTTGCACAGCCTTAACAGCATATGCAAATGAACGGATTGAGAATTGGAATTCGGCCATCAATTGACCAAGCAAACCTTCGCGTGATGGCAAAGATGCATACTTGTTGATGTCGTCCAAGTTAGCGATGTTGCCGTCAACAACACCACCCTTGATTTCCAACTTTTCGTTGGCGTCAGCAAACTTCTTCAAGATACGTGATGGCGCAATAGCGTCTTCACTTGAGAAGGCTACGGCTGAAGGACCGACAAAGATGTCGTTCAATTCAGCAAAACCAGCTTTTTCAGCAGCACGTGTCAAAATCTTGTTCTTGATCACTTCAAGAGACACGCCTTCTTCACGTAATTGTTGACGCAATTCTGTTGATTGCGCAACTGTCAATCCACGAGAATCGACCACAACTACTGAAGCAGCGTTCTTGAATTGTTCAGCAACTTCTTCAACCTTTTGTGCCTTAAGCGCAATAGCTTTTTCACTCATGATATGTGATTCTCCTTCCTTAATATTATTTTGCAAAAGAAATCCCGTGCACCAAAAGACGCACGGGAAAAGTTTTTTTAAAACTTCCTCGGCAGGATATTAAGGTACAAGTACCACCTGAGTCTTAGGCAAAATGATTTAATTCACTTAAATGATTATATCAAACCAAGTTGATATCGTCAAATTTTACAATGTGTTGATGTCCAATGTTACTGATGGGCCAAATGTTGAGGCAATTGATACGTGTTGTACGTATGTGCCCTTAACAGCAGCTGGACGAGCCTTCAAAACAGTTTCAGCAATTGTCTTGATGTTTTCAGCCAACTTACCATCTTCAAATGAAACACGACCAACAGGTACAGCAACGTTTCCGTCACGGTCTGTACGGTATGTCACTTGACCACCCTTGGCATCTGAAACAGCCTTAGTTACGTCCATTGTCACAGTACCAGTCTTAGGGTTTGGCATCAAGCCCTTAGGTCCCAATACACGGGCAACACGACCAACTTGGGCCATCATGTCAGGTGTCGCAATAGCTGTGTCAAAGTCTAACCAGCCACCTTGGATTTGTGCAACCAAGTCAGCAGCACCAACAACATCGGCACCGGCAGCTTCCGCTTCCTTAGCCTTGTCGCCTTGTGCAAAGACGATAACCTTCTTGTCCTTACCTGTACCGTTTGGCAACACAACAGCGCCACGCAATTGTTGGTCGGCTTGACGTGTGTCAACGTTCAAGTTGAAGACAACTTCAACTGATGCGTCGAAGTTAGCGTAATCAATTTCCTTAACCAATGCCACGGCATCGTTCAAGGCGTAGTTCTTTTCAGCGTCAACCTTTGCTAAGGCTGCGGCGTACTTCTTACCATGCTTTTGAGTCATTATTCTGCGTCCTCCTTGATTGCTGTACCTTCAACAGTCAAGTCAACACCATCAACAGTAACACCCATTGAACGTGCTGTACCTTCGATCATACGCATAGCAGCTGTCAAGTCGTTGGCGTTCAAGTCAGCCATCTTGTTTTCAGCAATTGCACGGATTTGATCCAAAGTAACGTTTCCGACCTTCTTAGTGTTAGGTTCACCTGAACCCTTACCAACGATCTTACGCAATTGATCAGCAGCAGGTGGTGTCTTTGTCACGAATTCGAATGAACGATCATCGAAAACAGAGATTTCAACCGGAATGATTGAACCCGCTTGGTCTGCAGTACGCGCGTTAAATTCCTTTGTGAATTGCGCGATGTTAATGCCGGCTTGTCCCAAAGCTGGACCAACAGGTGGTGCTGGTGTTGCTTTAGCAGCGGCAATTTGTAACTTAACTACTTGTGTAACTTTTTTAGCCACGATTTTTTCCTCCTCGTGTTGTGGTAGACGTAGCTTGAGTGCTACTCCCACGTATGCCGATGGCATACCAATACATTATATTAAAAAATAAAGCAAATTGCAATACTTTTATTTAGGCTTCGTCCAAGACCGTGTCGACATCGGCAAAATCCAATTCTGTTGGTGTTTCACGACCAAAGACTTCCACCGTTGCTTCAAGTGTTTGCTTTTCCGCATCCACACTGACAACTGTGCCTTCCATGCCCGCAAATGGGCCAGCAATAATTTTAACGATTTGCCCAACTTCAACGTCAAGGTCAACCACTTCACGTGTGACCATCCCCATCCGCTTCATCAACAAATCAACTTCTTCAGGCAACAAAGAATTCGGCTTTGATCCGGCACCGTGCGAGCCCAAGAAACCAGTAACCCCTGGCGTGTTACGGACAACGTACCAAGCTTCATCTGTCATGTTGTAGTCTTGTGGCGTAGCCATTTCAACCAACACATACCCTGGGAAGTCATTTTCAACTGAAGTCTTGGCTTCACCATCTTGAATCGTTGTGACTTCTTGTTCTGGCACCAAAATACGGAAAATTTGTTCCGTCATCCCCATTGTTTGGGTACGTGATTCCAAGTTAGCCTTCACTTTGTGTTCATAACCTGAATACGTGTGTACAACGAACCATGACTTTTCAATGTCGTCTGTGTTTGGTGTTGGTACAACATTTTCTTCTGGTAATTCGTTATTTTCTGTCATTTTAATTGTCGGTACCCTTACGGGTACACCGCCCTTTCTTTCATTCGATATAAAAAAGAACCTCTTTTAAGAAGTCCTTGCGTTAGTTACAGTATACTATATTTTCTGTTTTTGAGCTATTACTTCATGACGAAGTTAATACCTTGTTGTAAGAGCCAGTCCACACCGCCCAAGAAAACAGCAAAGATGATTGACACGGTAATCACCGTCACAGTTTCCTTTGAGGCTTGCGCTTCGGACAACCATGTTACATTCTTCATTTCATTTGCAACATTTTTAAAGTATCTCACCATGGTTGGCTGCCCCCCTTTACTTTGTTTGTTGATGCAATGTGTGCTTGCCACAAAAGGCACAGAACTTATTCACTGCTAAACGTTCTGTCCGATCTTTTGACAATGCTACTGTATAATTGCGTGAGCCACATACTGTACACGCGAGTGATACTTTTTGACTAGCCATAATAGGTCTCCGTTAAATTTCATTTCTAGCATAACACTTACACGCGTAAAACTCAACGGTGCGCAACGCCGTATAAAATCAGATCGAGTAGATTTTGGACGCGTGTCGTCAAATCACGGGCATCAGTAAGCGCATGGAAGTCACTAAACAACGGTGCCAAACTCGTCATATAAAATGCACTCGCCATTTTGGCATCAACATGTTGTCTTAATTGCATCGCCTCTTGATCAAAAAAACGCGCAATGGGACCAACGTAATACCGACCAAAAACCATGCCCAGCGTTTGTTTGCTATCGGGTGAAAGCACATCAAAACTACCGTGAATTAAAGTGAAAACATCACGCGGATGCCGGTTTACAATCACCTTAGTCATGTCGACTAACTGATCAACTGGCTGCGGATAAGGCTGTGCCAAGATGGCAAGCATCTCATCAGCAACCTGTTGTCCAACAACCTTAATCACCTCAACAAATAAGGTTTCTTTGTCGCCAAAGTAGTGATACAAAGCCGGTTGGGTAATGTTTAACGCTTTGGCAATATCACGTGTTGTTGTTTGTTCAAACCCGTGCGCCAAAAATTGGTCTGTCGCAGCGGCTATAATGCGATCACGCGTCGCTGTATTTGTCTGTGATTTGGTTTCCATATTGTTAGTTTACACCATTTCAAATAAAATGCAGCATGACTTTCGTCACCCTGCACTGATTTTTTTAGATTTTACGACTGGCTTAATTCATTTTTGAAACTTTGCCGCTGCTTCATTCGGTAGTATGAGACTAATAAAATCGTCAAGACCAGCCACCACAACGCTAAGATTAACAAATCTTGCTGGACTGCCCCACCAAAAATAATCGCCGTCGTCACACGATACAAAGCTGCTAGCGGCCAGACCATATCACTCATATGCACAACCGTCAGTATCGTCTGGGCTGGGCTAATGCTTAACACAAAGACTGCCTGCAAAATCAACAAGATAACGCTTAACCACCAGCCAGCTTGACCAAGCCACTGCTTCAAATACCAGACAAGACTCATCATGACCCAAGCCGCTAACAATGTAGCCCCAACCATTAGCCAAATATTACCAATCGTCACATGCCAAAATGGCGCACTACCGACCATCAAGCCAACAGCTAACAAGCTGAACACGCCCGCTAGTTGGAAATTTTCCCACCACTGTTCTAAGGCTAACGCCTCTTGACGCGTTGACTTCACAGGGAGGAGTATCCCAAATAATACAGCCAGCACCGTCACAGCCACAACCAATAATTGTGGTAATAAGGTTTGTCCGGTTTGCTTAATAGGTTGCAAATCAACTGTCTGATAGCGCATCATCTGTGTCAATGGTGACGCATCGTGCTGATCCGCCTGCTCACCTAACATACTGTTAAGCTGGCCGGCCACGTCAGTCTGGCCTTGCTGTAGCGCATTGGCGCCAGCTTGAATTGTCCCTGATTGTTCACTTAGCGCTTTAGCTTGTGATAAATTAGCACTGATTGTGCCAATGCCACCAACAATCGTAGTTTGCATCGTATAAGATAGATTATTAATCGCCACTGCCATAGCCTGAATTTTTGCTGTGTCACCAGCATTAACAGCATCATTTAGTTGTGCCGAATAATTTGCCAATTTCGCCACCGCATCATTGGCGTTATCCTTTAAATCACTGGCAGATTGCTCATCAATACGATTTCCAACAACTTGCAAATTCACTTGCAAATCATCTGCTTGCTGCGAGAGTTGTTGACTTTGTTGTGCGATTTTTTTCAACGCTGTGTTATTAGCCGGACCAACCAACAATGCGTTATTCTGACGGGTCAACGCCGCTGATAATGCCTGTGTGAGGTACTGGGCAGCAAATGGACTTTGGCCACTCGCTAGCCACTGTGAAATCGGCGCAACTTGACCAGTTTGTTTAAAGTCAGCCAGTTGCTGCGTCAACGTTGCTGGCATCATCACGACACTGTTGACCTTACCAGCGCGCAAAGCCGCTTTAGCTTGTGCCACGCTGCGATAATCAACCGCGGTCAACGCTGTATCTTGATGTAATAACTTACTAAAATCAGCCCCAATGTTGCGCTGTTGCTCTTGATATTGACCACCACGATCTTGATTGACAACCGCAACGCGTAGTTTAGTTGCCTGTTGGTTCTGATGTCCTAAAACACCCAGCATACCGGCCACCAAGATGACCGGTGTGATCGTGGCCACTAGCCACTTCACGAGCTGTCGCTTATTTTTAAATAGGGATTGCCAACTGAACATAAAAAAACCTCTTTTATCTATTATTACTAGCATAACGATAAAAAGGCTTTTTGGGGTTATCTTTATAAAGTTTTATGACTTTTACAACATTTTTGCGCGTCGGTCATACTGACGCAACCAACACAATACGCCATTATTCGCCTGCAGTCTCCAACAAACCATAGCGACCATCCTTACGCTTGTAAATGACAGCATCGGTATTGGTTTCTGCATCCTTGAAGATGAAGAAATTGTGCGCTAACAAATCCATTTGTAGGGCAGCTTCTTCAGGTGACATTGGCTTCAGATCCACATGCTTTGTTCGTACGACTTGGATGGCATCGTCGTCCACTTCTGTTTCAGGAATTTCACCTTCTGCATCAATGCCCTTGAAGCCAGTTGCACGTGACTTACGATTAATCTTCGTCTTATACTTACGTACTTGACGTTCCAGCTTATCAGAAACCGCATCAATCGCTGCATACATGTCAGGGTCAATAGCTTCCGCGCGTAAGACAACGTACGGTAGCACAATGGTAACTTCGGCCTTATCAGACTTATCAGAATGGTAAGTTCTCAAATTGACGTTAGCAGTCGCTTTTTCGCCGATGTAACGGTTCAACTTTGTCAGACGCTTCTCCACATACTCACGAAGGGCATCTGTTACCTCGATATTCTCGCCTCGTACATTAAAATCTAACATAATCAATTCCTCCATCTAAGTTACTACATTCATTATACCATAGCTGTAAGCGTTTTCTGTAAAAATATTCATTTTCTCATCATTAACGTGCCAATGACAAACTTTTGACCTCTTTTGCGCCTAATTGATATAACAATGTTGCTGCATGATATAACGTGTTACCCGTTGTATAGACATCATCAACAAGTAACACGCGCTGATCAACCAAATCTTTGGTCACCGCAATGGAAAATGGCTGTTTTCGGTGTAAACGGGCCGCCCGATCTCGCTGTGACTGATGCGCCTTTTGCTGTTGCGTCACTTGCAGTAATGCCTGATAAGGGACCCCTTCAAATAGGCCTAGTGTTTGATTAAATCCCCGTCGTAACATCGTATCATGACTAACCGGCACCGGAACAACCATATCCATAGCCATAGTATGCACTTTTTGAATTAACTCACGATTAAATACGGTTCGCAGCAGATAATCCCCGTTAAATTTATACGCCTTCATATACTGTCGCATCGCCTCATTGTATTGATATAACGCACAATGCGCCAATAATTGCTGCCCTTGTTGTTGCCAACGGCGGCAATCTTGACACAGTGTGTCATCTGCTTGTTGGCGACCACATCCAGCACACGCTGTTGTAATACTTTGAAACTGTTGCCGACATGGCTCACAAATTACCGCGTTGTCCAGTGTCATCACGCCGAGTGCCTGCAGCAAATTCAGTTCGTCATGTAGTGGTTGTTGACATAGCAAACACATCATGTCACACCGCCTAACTTTTGGCCACGCCGATTCATTTACCTAATTTGATGTCGGGCAGCTAAAACGCGCTAATTAACGTGAGTCACATAGGCGATGACTAAACCACTCGGATAGTCAGGATGCCGACCGACACGGCCTGCCATTTGGACTAAAGCAGGCTCACTAAATACCGACTCTTCCGCGCCCAAAATTAGCACGTTTAATGCCGGAAATGTCACCCCACGTTCCAAAATCGTGGTCGTCACCAGAAATTGCACGATCCCATCTCGCATGCGTTGCACTTTTGCTTGACGCCGGGCATCATCTGCAGACACATAATCTCCCAGTTGTTCAGGAAATCGCTGGCTTAAGGCCGCATAAATTGGTTTAAGATCTGCAATATGTGGCACAAAAATCAATAAACGCCGTTTGGCCAGCAAGCATTGTTTAACCTGCTGGTAAAAGTGCATTGGCAGTTTGTGCCGCCAATTGTTCACCAGCCGCAGTCGGATGTCGGGTAATAAATGTTGATGAAAGCGTAATGGAAGATAGGAAACGGCTAGTTGTTGCCGCTTGACCCGTTGCCGTAATTGCTTTGTCGGCGTTGCCGTCAGATAAATCACCGTACTTTTGGTTTTTTTGGCTTTGTTCACAGCAAAGTTAAGCATGGCATCCCCAGCAAAGGGAAAGCTGTCGACTTCATCAATAATTAGTAAGTCAAAAGCCGCTAAAAAACGTAACATTTGGTGCGTTGTCGCTAAAACCAACTGGGTATAGGCATAGGGTTGCGGCTGTTCGCCATACAAAACGACCAGCGGTGTCTGTTGAAAGGCTGCTTGTAAGCGTGGTGCCAGTTCCAAAATCACATCAATGCGCGGTGACACAATGCCAACGCGTTGTTTTGCTTGCAGCGCGCGATGAATGACCGGAAAGAGCATTTCTGTTTTACCCGCACCCGTTACCGCCCAAACTAAGTGTTCCCGTTTTTGAGCTAACGTTGCCAATAAGGCATGACTGACCTGTCGTTGTTGCGCTGTCAATTGCCCAGTCCACGTTAATGTCGTGTCACCGTTAAATTGGTTGGGTTCTGGCAACGATACCAATACATCCAACGTACTCACACGTCCTAATGCTAAACACGCCCGACAATAAAACTGTTTGTTAGGGAGTGCCGCGCGTTGGTTTTGTTCACAGCGCTGACAGATCGTGTGATGAAAGGCTGGGACAACCTGACAAGTAGTTGGGATAGGCGCAATCTTTGCTTGCACAATTTGTCGACCATAATATTTTTCCATACGCTATAATACGATATATGGACAAGTACATCACAATCGCCCCAGATCAGTTTGTCTGGGAACAAGACATTAAAAAATCACGTTTTATTCTAAATATTGCCCGCATCTCGTCAGAAGAAGATGCCCGTGCGTTTATCGAAAAAATTAATAAACAGCACTACAAGGCCACCCATAATGTGTTTGCCTACTTATTGGGTGATAATGACCAAATCCAACGTTATTCCGACAACGGCGAACCGAGTGGCACCGCAGGCGTGCCGATGCTTGAAGTGCTACAAAAAAACGGCATCCATGATGTCGTTGCTGTCGTCACGCGCTATTTTGGTGGCATTAAGTTAGGCGCTGGCGGGCTCATTCGGGCGTATGCCGGCACGACCGCCGAAGGCGTCAAAGCCGCTGGTCTGGTGGAACGGTTGACGCGGAGCAAAGTCACCCTCACCGTCGACTACAAACAAGCCGAGACGTTACAATACTGGTTAACCGCACATGATTATCAAATTATGACGACCACTTACGACACGGCGGTCCATCTGGTCGTGCCAGTTGCCGAAGTGGAACTACCCGAATTTCAAGCAACATTGACTGATTTTCTGGCCGGTAACATTAAATTTCAAATTGGTGAAAAAACTTTCTTTGAAATTTCGACAAAATAGGCTATAATTGAATAGTTATGATCCGCTAGTGTAATGGATCGCACGCAAGATTCCGGTTCTTGAAATCCGGGTTCGACTCCCGGGTGGATCATCATAACGCTTGGTATATAGGCGTTTACAGACGATTGTAGCACTTTCGTAGCACTGCATCATTTGAAGCACAACTTAATCGGTTGTGTTTTTTATTTGCAAACAAAAAAGACCCAACCAGTGAGTGGTCGGTCACTGTTATCAAGGCGTCGACGACTGTTTGTAGCAAATAAAATTCAGAAGCCATCTAACAC
>NZ_CBDKZH010000020.1:0-19003 GCF_965300815.1 Leuconostoc sp. | reverse complement strand
CTGCTAGACTGCTGAAAACACTCTCTGTTGCATTCAATAACACTAAGTATATCACATATTTTAATCCCCTGCAAGGTTTTATTTTTTAATCCCCAAATGTCCCCAAACAATAAAAACACCACTCAATTTGAGTCGTGTTTTTATTGTTAAAAGCAGGCTGTAACCCTTGCGGGACTAAAAGTGTGCCTTAATTTTATAAATTGGTTGTCCTTTAGCTAAAAACTTTTGTTCATACTCGGTTTCAATATTGCCAGCGACCTTGTCTTCATCTGCATGCAAATCCAATGTGTAATCATCGGCTGCCCAACGCATACCGTAATCCATGAAACTGACCATTGAGTATTCAAACAAGTGACGATTATCGGTCTTAAATTCAACTTCACCATGATCAGGCAAAATCGCTTCATACGACTTCAAAAATGTCTTGTAAGTCAAACGACGTGATTCATGACGCTTTTTTGGCCAAGGATCAGAGAAATTCAAGTACAATTTGGCAACTTCGGCCTTTTCGAAATACGTTTCGACCCCGTTACCATTACCGTAAATGTAACGCAAGTTCGGTAACTTCCCAACTTGATCAAAACTTTTACGTGCCGCAATGGCAATCGCTGTTTCTTGAATTTCCATCCCAATATAGTTGATTTCAGGATGGGCTAAAGCCATCCCCAAAATAAATTGGCCTTTTCCTGAACCAATTTCAACATGAATAGGTTGTTCTTGATCAAACAAGTCTTGCCACTTGCCAATTTGTGCCGTTGCCCGTTCTTGGTCAATCACAATATCTGAATGGGCAGCCAACCAATCGGCCGCCCAAGGTTTTGCTCGTAAATGCATATGCATAACATCAACCAATGCGCATTACGCATTGATTGCCTTTCTTTTTAAAATCTTTTCTTATTTAACTGTTTGGGGAGATAAACTCGGCTTAAAAATAGCCACATCACAACCACACTAATCAGCGTTGCCCCCATTGTTGCCCACCCGTGTGGCCAACTTGCCAACACCAGCAAACTGGCAACTAATCCATTGAGTTGTTGATTCAACATGATAAAAGCCTGCTGCTGTGTTGCGGGCGACACTGGCATTAAACGCGTCCATAACGTCTGTTGCGTGTTAGTATACAACGGTAACAGTTGAAACGTGATTAAATACATAACAGCTGCTGCAATAACGGCCACAAGCCAAATTGGCGCCTGTGCTAATGCCCAAACGAGTAGCAAGCCTAGCACTGCTAATCGCATGGCTAATGGCAAACTGTCATTATCTCGCGCCAAACGTATCAAATATAAACGATACATGACCGACTGGCGTTTTGTCAATGTTTTTATCACCCCGTCCAAATAACGCCGACGCTTAATAGTTCTTGGTTGGTTAGGGATTTCTGCAAAGGTTGCGTAAAAGCGATAGACGCGCTGCTCATGTTGTTGTGCTTGCGCAATGGCTATCGGCCAATTGATGGCCAAGCTTTTGGCCCGTGTTGCTGTTAACCAATAACGATAACCAGCTAGACATAATATGATGAGTAGCGTCAAGCCAACCAACCCCAGCCATTTTTGCGGTACAGTTAAGAGTAAAGTTAGCAGACCACCAGGTATCACAACGCGATATATGATTGCTTGCACGCCCCGTCGCCAGGCGTGATCTGACTGTTGCAGCGTTAAAAATAAACGTTGCCGCGCGATCAAAAGCAGCTGCCCTTTGTAGGCCAAAACGATACACCAGTGCAACGCCAAACGCCAGCCTGACATGCCCAAGATTTGCCAAATGATGGGCACAATAAGGCCGATAACCGCTGACTGCCACACCATCGCCACACCATAACTCACTGCAAAAGCACGTGGCAGATAATGTTTGACAAGCTGTTGGTCACTGCCCATCAAAAACAGCGCATCAGCCGGCTTAAAATAAGTAATCAACGCCCCAAATTGCAGGCCCACGACCAACCACAAGACCACAGCGGCAATTAACCACGGCGATTGCCACAACTGCATGTATCGCGGGTCCGTTAACAGTTCGCGATAGCCCAGTACCCCAGCGCCAAATGCTATCACGAGAAAAACTAGAAAATGGTCATTAAACAACCGCTTCAAGTAAGTAACCGTGATGTGATTAGCCTGGTGCCAACGCGCCGCAAAAAGCTTAGTCATGGCCATGAGACACCGCTCCTTGTGCCAAATCAAAATAGTCATCAAGCGTCGCCAACGTGAGCTGATATTGATTCGCTAATGCTTGCGGGGACCCCACAAAGCGTACTTGGCCAGCTTCTAGCACGACAAAAGTGTCCACAAATTGGGCCGCCGAACTCAGCAAATGCGTCGTCAACAAAACACTGTTGCCAGCTGATGCTTGTGCTTGCATCAAGCGCACCACATCCCGATGGGCCAACGTATCGAGTCCCAAAAATGGCTCATCAACGAGTAATAACGGTGCCTTTAACATAAATGCTGAGACCAGCATCACCTTTTGGCGCATCCCTTTGGAAAAATGGCTCGGTAACCAATGTAGTTTGTCCGCTAACCGAAATAAGGTTAACAACGCCACCACATCTGGCCAGACCGCGGTTTTATCAAAACCATGCGCAGCTAACATCAAGTCGAGATGTTCTTCTAACGTTAATTCTTCATATAAAATCGGCTGTTCTGGAATATAAGCCAATTGTGCCTTGAAGTTTGACGGGTCTTGTGCCAAATCAAAGCCGTTCAAGGTAATTTTGCCAGATTTTGGTAACAACTCACCAATAATATGATTGATGGTGGTTGATTTACCTGCCCCATTTAACCCAATTAACGCCACAATTTGACCATCAGCTACTTCAAACGACACGTTGTGCAAGACTTGATTCCCAGCATAACCGCCGGTTAAATTGTCAATTTTTAATCCCATGATTCCATTATAACAGGGGCCATTGGTTATTTGGTATAATAGCCATAACAAAACGAAATGGAGTTAAACAATGGATATTTTTGATCAAATCATTGCTGGTGATATTCCCAGCTACAAAGTATATGAAGACGACGATGTGTTGGCATTCCTCGACATTTCTCAAGTAACCCCTGGTCATACGCTAGTCGTGCCCAAAAAGCACGTCGATGATATCTTCGATTATGATGCCGCTGTGTCTGAAGCGGTGCTATTAAAACTCCCTATGCTTGCGCGGGCGATCAAAGCCAGTGATCCTAAGATTACGGGGATGAATATTTCATCTAACAATGGCGTATCCGCTGGTCAAACAGTCCGTCACTCTCACTGGCATTTGATTCCACGTTATGATGATGACAATTTGACTTCACGCTTGGCACCAACCATTGACAACAGTAGTCAATTCTCACCTGAACGTTACCAAGCGATTGCCACAGCGATTACTGAAGCCCTTGAAAAGGAGTAACTACCATGGTTTTCATTGATCAAATCAAACATGTGATTGCCCAAATTCAAACCATCCTGTCTTTGAGCAAACAACTTAAAAACCAAGAAGCCCAACTTAAGGTGCAATTAGCGCAACTGAAAGTCGTGCAAGATGATCTCCAAGTTGACATTAATAAGATGAACTTCAAAAATAAGCCACATCTCGATCGCATCCAAGAGACCACTGCGCACCTGAAAGCTGAATTGTCAAAGTATCAGGCGTAGTGACTGATTTTGTGTTAAAATAATCAAGATACTAATCAGAAAAGGAAGCATCTCATGCGCAAATTTATTTGGGGGCTACTTGTTGTTATTTTTGCAGGTGGTCTAATCTATCTTGGTCTCAATTCATCAAAAACACTGATGACATCTGACGCAGGAAAAATTACGGAAAAATCATTCTTGGCTGACTTAAAAAAGTCACCAGCTGGTCAACAAGCGTTCGCCAACACCGTGGTCACAACCGTACTTGACAATAAATACGGAGGTGATGTCTCAAAGTCTGACGTGCAACAAGCATTTGATACACAAAAGGCGCAATACGGCGATGCCTTCAAGACCGTCTTAGCTTCAAACAATATGACTGAAGCACAATTCAAGACGAACATCAAAAACAATTTGATTATGACGGCAGCTGTGAAAGCCAACTACAAGGTGTCAAACAGCCAACTTGAACAAGCTTACAAAGACTATCATCAATCAACAACAATTTCGATGATTAAAGCAAAAGATGAAGATTCTGCCAAAAAAGCCATTGAAGACTTAAAGTCAGGTAAAAGTTGGAACGATGTGTATAAGCAATATACAAAAGATAAGACTTATGAAAAGTCAAATGGCCAACTCCCTGCCTTTGATTCTACTAGCATAAGTGTTGATTCAGCCATTCAAGACGCAGCCTTCAAGCTTGCAAAAACCGGTGACTATACCACCGACCCTGTAAATTCTAACGGTAGCTATTATGTGATCCGTTTGGACAAGACGACAAAGAAGCCTAGCTTGAACAGCGTGCGTACACAACTCACGGACAAGCTTGTCACAAACTTCTTGAATGATCAAAAGAGCAGCGATAAAGTGCAAGCCGTTATTGGTAAGATCCTACGTCAAGAAAACGTTGACGTTAAGGACGCACAACTTAAAAATGCTTTGAATGCTTACTTGACAGCTGGTTTAACAGCTAACAAGTCAAAGTAAATTAAAAACACGTCACTGAAGTGACGTGTTTTTTATGCCTGCGTATCGTGATAAAAACGACGATTATCTAACCCAAAGATACGATCAGAAAAAGCATGTTCTGGCGTTTTTTCTAAAGCAGCCGTCATCATCTGAATATTGGCATCAATCTCATCGAGTTGATGTAACACTTCGGCTGTCATCGTGGCTGGGCGTACTGGCGAACCATATTCTAGTACCCCATGATGCGCCAACACAACGTGCCGCAGCAACAGCATGTCTTCAGATTGTAAGTCAAATTTTAATTCGTGAGCGGCCAATACAATTTGTTCATCCACCAACGTAATATGTCCAATTAAATTCCCAGCCAATGTATATTGCGTAGCAACTGGACCGGATAATTCAATGACTTTGCCCAAATCATGCAACAAAGCCCCAGCAATCAGTAAGGATTGATTGAGCTGTGGGTATTGCGCTGCGACACTTTTTGCTAAACGCGCAATCGATAATGAATGATACGCTAAGCCACCGGCAAAGGCATGATGGTTCACCTTAGCTGCTGGAAAACGCAAAAATGCCTCATGATAGGTTGTAAATAACTTTCGGACCAATCGATTCCAAGTGGGGTTGGTAATCATCAAAATAAGGTCATTTAATTCTTCTTGCATTGCCTCTGTCTTAATCGGCGCATGCGTCATAAAATCAGCCGGATCATCCGGTTCCCCAGTTTGTGATAAGCGTACATGCGTAATTTGAACTTGTGGCTTATCCTGATAAGCACCGCGAACGCCCTGCAATTTGACGATTTGACCTGGCAGTAAAGTTTTTATCTGCTCATCCGTCGCATCCCACAAATTACCTGGCAAATCACCCGATCGATCTGAAAAAACCAGATTCAAATAAGGCTTGCCTGTTTTTGTCAGTCGCATATCGGCACTCTTAATTAGTGCAAAATTGTCAATCGGTTCTGTATCTTGATACGCTGTCAGTAATTTCACCATTTGCCACCTCTTTGATTATAATTTTATCATACTCTCGGCCGCTTGATCGGGCCAAGCCGTTGTAAAATAGATGATTTGTTGCTGCTGGGCAATATCTTGTAACAGCGCGATCATTGTCTGTTTACGCTGCGGATCAAAATTAACAAACCCATCATCAATCAAAATTGGGACTGATACAATATCTGCAATCACGCGACTTAAAGCTAACCTTAACGCAATATAAAGTTGTTCTTGTGTCCCAGTTGATAATTCAGTCACGGCAAATTGTTGCTGGTCCGCACGCGTGACCAATAGTTCCGACGCTGAAAATGTCATCTCATGATAGCGACCGTGCGTTAATCGCTTGAAATACTGCGTCGCCAATGCTTGCATTTTTGGAAAGCGGTTTTGCGAGGCGCGTTGTAAAGCGACTGTAATCCATTGACTAGTCAACTTTTCGGCAATATAGACACCGAATTGTTCAATTAAGGCAGTCTCCTCGTCTGCCAGCGCCTGTTGCATGGCAATAAATTGGTCGTTACTGGTTAAATGTGCTTGTTGTGCTTGATGATCTGATAATGCCGCTTGGCAGGCAAAAAGACGCTGCTGGGCAGCTTGTAACTGCTGTTGTAAAGCAGAGAGTTGTCCCTGTAAAGTATCACGATCCTTAATTTGTTCTAATTGCGTCAGCACGTCAGGCTGAATTTGACGCATCAAATCGTCATACCGTTGGCGCAGTCTGGTCTGTGATAACTCTTGTTGTTTTAAGGCCTCAATATCTGCCATGTCACTGACTTGATACTGGGCAAATAACTTTTGTTGCGATTCACGAGCTTGATCTAATTGCTGTTGATGAAAAGCGATGGCTTCAACGCGCTGCTGTTGTTGCTGGCTCAACGCCAGAAAATCGTGTTGCGCCGTTAATTTTTGCTGTTCATAGCGATGTTGCAATTCAACCACTGATTGCGCTAAATCAGTCATGTGCAACGTCACGTTAAAATGCGTGGCAACTGGCTTCAATTGACGCATAATCGCAGTTTGCAAATCAGCAATCGCAATATTTAAACCCGATAACTTTTGTTTTGTTGCCGGTTGTTGCTGCAAGGTTTTCTGCAGTGTTAACACCTCATCAACCGTTAAATGACCATAACGCGCTAAAATTGCGGCGACTTGGCGCTGATGTGACTTGTATTGCCAAAAGGCCAAGCCAGCCGGCACAACGGCCAACAAGACCGCTGGTTTGGCAACCAAAAAGCCTAAAACGCCCACAACCAAACTCGCCATTAACCAGACCATTTCAGAGCTACGCCGTGTCAATTGCTGCTTTTCAGCAGGACTTAGCGGTTCGGCTAGCACCCCGTCTTCAAATTGTGCCTGTAATTGGCGTTGCGCTGACAGGAGCTTTTCCCGTGCTGCTAGTTTCTCCTGTAATTGTGTCACTGCGTGTTGGGCTTGCGCCAAAGTTGTCTCGAATTCAAAGGCGTCTGGTGTGGCTTCCACTTGTTTGGGATCTTGTGCCTGTTGTAAAGTTTCTAAAGCCGATTGATGTAATTTGATGGCTGACGTCTGCTCTTGTAAAGCCAACAAATCCGCATCTGAAACGTGCGGCCCAGCTTGCGTCATTTTTGTTTTTAACGCAACAGCTGTTGTATACACATCATATTGTTGTTGCAGTTGCTCATGCTGTTTAACTTGTGCTGTCAGCGATAAAACAGCTGCCTTAGCTTCAGCTACGCGTTGTTGATCAGCCATCACTGCCGCCTCGCCGGCAATAAAATCAGGTAAGGCGGTCGCTTTTTGCTGAACTTGCGCCAATGTATCAAAATAATGCTTGGTCGCTTGATTAAGCGGCCGTTTACCTGTTGGCCGTTGCGCAAATTGCTTGTCTGCTTGTTTGTCTAGGTCATCAGCGACGGTTAACCACTGTGCGCTGCCCACGGCCCCAATATTGAGCAAAAGCTTCTGTAAATCAACCGCTTTAAGCTGTGTAATTTCTGCTAAATCCTGTTGACTAAAATTAAAAATCGCGTCAAAAGCTTCACGATTTAGCGGGGCTAATTGATCAGCTAACCACTTTTCAGGTTCCGCGATACGCGTTTGGTCAGCCAAACGCGTGATCGTTAATTGCGATTGTGTACGACCTAAGCGGGTAATTTTCACCGTTTCGGACGCAAAACGCACCGTTAAGCTCCCACCATAGCGGCTCCCATCTCGTGGGTCATAAGTATTGGTCTTCCCTTTTTTACTGGGGAAACCAAATAAAATTCCGACGATAAAGGCCCGCAAGGTTGACTTACCAGACTCATTTTGGCCAAGAATGACTTGGAGTCCTGATTGAAAGTCAAAATGTTGCTTTGACCAACGCCCAAAGCCACTGATATCGACTTGTTGGATATCCATGCGTCTCACATATTCCTTTCTAATAACAGTTGTTGCATTTTGTCACGTAAAGCTTGCTTACCAGCTGCACTAAGGTAATACTCACGGACAACATTAGGTACTTGTGCGGGTAAATGCGCCCCCATATCAAAATCATCGAGTACTTGCGCCAATGCGTCATGCCAAAATTGTTGATCAATTTGATCGGCTGCTAACATCGTTGTGGCTGCCTGTCGCCGTTCCAGTTTAACAACCCATTGGTTGGCTGGTAAATTTGCCCGAATTTTGGCTAACATCACGCCACTTGTTAAGCGTTCAACCACAGCTGGATCTAACTGTCCAGTGAATTGAATGGTTAAAAAAACAGGCGTCTGATCATCACGTTCCGCCAGTTGCGCTAACAACTCATCTTCGTTTAAACTGTCCGTAAAAACGAGTTCCTCCCAACGAATCACCGTTGATGGCTGAAATACTGGGACTAATTTACCTTGCGTCGCTGTGACTAAATAGTATCCCTTCTCGCCAGTTTCTTTCCGGTTTAACCCTTGTAAATTCCCCGAATACCCAACAAATGGTTGCTCATGTAGTGTTTGGCGCACATGAATGTGACCAAGTGCCCAATAATCATAGCGCTTGGTGAGCAGTCCTTGCAGGGTAAATGGCGCATAAGGATCGCCCGCCTTCCCCAGCGCGCCGTGATACAGACCAATATGATAGTCATCCGTCGTGCTTTTCACCGGAAAATCCGTTAAAACAGGCTGCATTTGTCGCGGCGTTTGGTAGCTAAAACCAGTAAGCGCCACCCGTTCACCGGACGCAAGTGTGAACCGTTGTGTCGCCACATCTTGACTGAACACATGCACATTTGCTGGCCAAGGTAAGTGGGCATGTTGATCCGCTTCAAAATCATGATTCCCAAAACTCAGATAGACCGGAATATTTGCTTGATTTAAACGTTCAAACTGTTGATGCACAAAAACTTGGACTTTGGGACTGTTTTCTGTGGCACTATATAAATCCCCAGCAATCACTAAAAAATCAACCTGCGCCGTCAGCGCCTGCGTTATCATTTTTTCAAATGCGTGCATGGTTGACGCTTGCACCAGCTGTTTGAGCGCTGCTGGTAACTCACGATCTAACCCTTTAAAGGGGTTCCCTAAGTGACTATCCGCTGCATGAATAAATTTCATAATCGACCTCTCTGAACAAATGTTCGCTTATTTTATTATACTGAATTGCTTGCGCTTTCACAACTTGTGAAACCCCTTACATATATGCTATGATAGAGGCAATACATCAAGGAGAGTTTATTATGACAATTCATAAAATTTTATTTGGTACTTATACAAAACGCATCTCAAAAGGCCTCTATGAAGCTGAACTCGACACTGAAGCGCGTCAACTACAAAACCCCACTTTTGTGGCACCACTAACAAATCCGACTTACCTCGCCGTATCAAAGGCTGACAAAGTATATGCCGTTGAAAATCGCGACGGTCAAGGTGGCGTTGTCACATTGGATAACACTGTTCGCCCATTGGCTGAAATTGATGCCCAATTAAGTGAAGGCTCTGCGCCAGCTTATATTGGTATTGATGAAGCCCGTCAACTTGTCTTTACTGGTTACTACCATCGTGGTACCGTTGAATCATATCAAATCAAGCCTGATGGCAACTTGTCACTCGTGACAACATGGACTAATACAGGTTCTGGCCCACGCCCAGAACAAGGGAGCTCTCACATCCATTTTGCTAACTTGACGCCTGATAATCGCTTAGTTGCTGTCGACTTAGGAACAGATGAAGTGATTACTTTTGACGTACAAGATGATGGCCAATTTACTGAAGTGGCGCGTTTCCACACTGAAGAAGGCTTTGGTCCACGTCATATTCGTTTTTCACCAGATGGGCAATATGCCTATGTGCTCGGTGAACTTTCAAGCTTGCTAAGCGTCTTGAAATATAACGCTGAAGATGGCACATTTGAACACGTGATGACGGCCTCAACGATTCCAGCTGATTGGACAGCCCACAATGGTTCAGCTGCCCTCCGTATCAGCCATGACGGTCGCTTCATCTACGCGTCAAACCGTGGCCACAACTCAATTGCGGTCTTTAAGGTCATGAATGAAGGCGCTGAAATTGAACGTATCCAACTCATCAGTTCTGAAGGTGAATTCCCCCGTGACATGAACTGGGATGACAACCAAGATTTCCTGGTTGTTGCTAACCAAGACACGGATAACGTGACGCTTTTTGCCCGCGATCAAGCAACTGGCGAATTAACGCTACTACAAAAAGACTTTGCCATTCCAGAAGGTGTGCGCGTTGCCTTTGAAAACTAATCAAAAAAGTTCAAGTCGTTTGACTTGAACTTTTTTATTTGGCCTTGATTATTTTGGTATACGTTTCAGCAATTAATCTGGCAATGCGGCGCTGACCCACGTCATTTGGATGTAACCCATCCGGCATTACTTGTGCCCGAAAGTCGGCCTGACTCGGATCAAAGCGTTTTTTTTGCATTAAGTTGATGACTGGTACGGCCAAATCCTGACAAGCCGCAAGCTGAGCAGCCACATAGGCATGCAAATCCAAGCCCAAGCCATTTAACGTCCGGTCAGTTCGTCGCACCTGTTGCCCACGGACAGGTGTTTGATATGTCGGCGTCAAGACGATGATTGTCGCCTGCGGCTGGCGTTGCCGTAAATGGGCAATAATCTGATAGAACGCACCGATATAAGTCGTAGCGGTTAAATCAGTCGGCCCACCAATGGGGACATCTCCCAACCAATCATCATCCGTACCTTGAACGATATATAAGTCAGCTGGATTTAACCGTTGCGCCTGTTGAAATATACTGGTAAAACCATTATCAGCAAGATGCGCACCGGAAACCGCCAGATTTTGGACCGTGGCCCCTGTGGCTTTTTGAATATACTGGCCAAAATTATATTTGGCTTTTAAGCCAAACGACACACTATCGCCAATAATACCAA
Organism: Leuconostoc sp.; assembly: GCF_965300815.1. Taxonomy (NCBI): domain Bacteria; kingdom Bacillati; phylum Bacillota; class Bacilli; order Lactobacillales; family Lactobacillaceae; genus Leuconostoc; species Leuconostoc sp. The sequence continues at coordinate 8,074 of NZ_CBDKZH010000020.1, read as the reverse complement.
TTTGGTGCACATTCTTAAGCGCCGAGTGCCGAATACGCGCTAAACTCACCATATCGGTGTCTTGCCATTGTGTCATTATCCGCCAAGTTTTAAACCGACCGATAAGTTGATGGCTGAAATGTTTCAATTGTCCCCACATTGCGGTTTCCCAATGTCCTTTCTTGACACAACGGTTAAAATAAAACCCCAAAAAATTTTGGGGTTTTAATCACCTATTTTAATGTGCCTGATACAAAATAGCTAAAGCACCGATACCCGTATGGGTTGAGACAATCGGTGTTGTATTCGTCACTTCAATCTTAATATCGGGCCAGATAGCGTTTAACCGGGCAGCCATTTTTTCGGCCACTTCTGGCACACCAGCATGAGAAATACCAATGGCAATCATTTCATTATAAGATTGCATTTTTTCAATCACACTGTCATTGAATTTGGCAATGGCTTTCATCCCACGTCCCTTAGCCAACACTTCAACTGAACCCGTGTTATCAACTGTTGCACCGACTTTAATATTTAACAAATTACCGATGATGCCAGATGTTTTACTCAAGCGACCACCAGCCACCATGTTATCTAATGACGTAAAGCTCAAAAATGTATGCGATTCTGAACGCACCTTTTCTGCTTCCGCCAAAATTTCCGCCATTGATGCCCCTGCTTGTGCCATTTTAGCTGCTGCTAAAACAGGGAAAGCTTCGGCACGGTCAGCATTTAACGTATCAAATGTTGTGATTTTGGCTGCTGATAGTGCGGCCGCTTGTTCGGCTGCATGCACTGTCCCAGACAAACCAGATGAGAGATGCATACTCAAAATTTCTGATTCAGGATATTGTTGATGAATCGAATCATAAGCTGCTTGAAACTTACCAATTGATGGTTGTGATGTTTGCGGTAAGGTAGCACTTTTTGACATCTTTTCAAGGAATTCATCACGTTGAAGCGTCACACCATCTTCATAAACGACCCCATCAATTTGTACCGTCAAAGGCACTACCGTAATATCATATTGGGCGATTTCTTCTGGGGTTAAAGCAATCGCTGAATCTGTAACAATCTTTATATTCGACATTTTTTCCTCAATTCTTACGCTGATATCGTTCAACAACAAATGCGTAGTCATGTTTTTCATCTTTTGGGTGTGGTTGACTGGCAATCAGCTCAAATTGTGACAAATCCACCGTTGGAGCAAACGTATCACCCGCCACATCACCAGCAACTTTTGTAATTATTAAATCCGTGGCATAAGGCATGAATGCTTGATACATGGTTGCCCCACCAGCAATTGTCACATCACGATCTTCTGCCGCAATCTTTGCTAAAACTTCTGACATGCTATGCGCGACCAGTACGTCGTCGTAGCCAGGTTGCCAATCGGTTTGATGGGTTAAGACCAGGGTTGTCCGGTTGGGTAATGGGCGCCCAATACTATCCCAAGTCGTCCTGCCCATAATCATTAACGTCCCCATTGTTTCTCGTTTAAATAGCTTAAGGTCATCAGGTAAATGCCATGGTAAGTCCCCATTCTTACCAATTGCGTGCTGTTTGTCTTCTGCCCATACCATTTTAATCTTAGTCATGTTGACTGAGCTCCTTTGCATAGGCTAACAATGCCGCTGGCTGATTAACCACTTGGCCTGTAACAACTGCCCGTTCAATTTGCTTTAAAATACGTCCCATTTGTGGGCCTGGTTGTACAATTTGTTCGGCAATTAATTGGCCGCCGGCCACACGTAGTTCACGTGTATGATGAATCGGTAAGGCCGCAAACATCGCGTCCACATCGGCAATTACCGCATCGTCAGTTCGGATTAAACGTAAGACGTGCATTAAAACGTCACGGTAATCATAAATTTGATATAACGTCCATAAGTCACGCCGCGCAATGTGGCGTGCAACCGGCACAACCGCAGTGGCCATCTTAATCAAGTCCCGACTTGTTTTCCAAGTCCGCATAAATGTCGTCATCTCTGACTCATTTAATGTTGAACGGGTTAAAAGATGCGCCCAAACGACGGGAATTGTTGCGGGTTGCTGGGCTTCAAGGTCCGTCATGATCGCATCAAATTGCCACTGATCAAGTTGACCAGGTAAGTACGTCACAACGCCATCTTCAATTGCCATGGCCAGACTGGCGGCGGCTTGTTGCCCCATCAATAGTTTTTCAAATTCAACACGAATCCGTTCAACCGCAATTTTGGCCAAATTTGGCGCCAATCGTTGCAAAGCTGCGCGGGTATCCGGTGCGATTTGAAAGCCAAGCTGGGCACTAAAACGTAAAGCACGCATCATGCGCAACGCATCTTCGGTAAAGCGTACTTCAGCCTCACCGACGGCCCGAATGACACCAGCCGACAAATCCGCTAGCCCATCGAACAAATCAACAATTTCACCATCATAGGTCATTGCTAAGGCGTTAATCGTAAAATCACGGCGTTGCAAATCTTCGGATAAACTGCGCACAAACGTAACCGTATCCGGTCGGCGAAAATCTGTATAGGTCGATTCCGTCCGAAACGTCGTAATTTCGTAGCCCAGCCCATGATCTAATACCATCACGGTCCCGTGCTGAATGCCAGTATCGACTGTTTTATCAAATTGTTTTTTGACTTCTTCTGGAAATGCAGCACTCGCAATGTCAACATCATGAATCGGTTTTTGAAGTAACATGTCGCGTACGGCGCCACCAACAAAATAGGCCTCAAATCCGGCTGCTTCTAAACGTTGCAAAACTGGTTGCGCAGCCACAAATTCCGATGGTAACGTTTCAATTTTCATACATAATATCCTTTTGTCTATTATATCAAAAACACCCTAATTAGAAACACTCCCTCACACCATTTATCAGGCTGATTCCGGTCTTTTTTCTCACCTTAGTAAGCTAAATCTTCCAGACGCATTTGCATGTCCAGATCATCAGGTGCCAAGAATAGATATTGCTTCAACGCAGTGATTTCTTCTTCAGGTTGCCCTTGTTCATGGTACCAATCAATCAAATCATGCAAGAAGGCGCTATTGTCTTGGAATAATGGCGCAGCAGTTGCCCAATTTTCAGCGGCCTTGTCTGTCTCCCCGATAGCCTGATAGGCACGGGCTAATGACCAATAGAACTGTGGATCTAAGACATCCTCTGCCATAGCGGTCGTTAAACGCGCAATCACGTCGTCATAACGTTGTTGGGCAAGCCAAAGATCAGTCAACGCAATTAACGTGGCCACATCTGACTCGTCAACAGCGAGTCCCTTAAGGTAATAAGCTTCGGCTGCCGCTGTATCCCCCAATTTTTCAGCCGCTTGGCCAGCAAGACGATATAACGCCACATTCGTTTCATCTTGGGCCAACCCCGCTTGGTACGTCCGATAAGCATCTTCTAACTGGTGAATTTGCGTATAGGCTTGTCCAAGTAGTGGATAAACTGATGTGTACTTTGGATCAACATCCAAAATGTCATTAAATAGCCGAATGGCTTCGTTTTCTCGATGCGTTTCTTGGTACAAAATGGCTAGCTGGAACCGCGTGTCTAGCGTCATCAATTCCGGCTTGATTTGTTCCAAATAACCAATAGCATGGTCATATTGTCCGATTTGGGCATATGCAACCCCGATCCGAGCCACCAAGTCCACCCGACTCATGTCGCGCTTGCCTTTCAAAAGTAAGGCGCGGTAGCGACTAATGGCCTTTTGGTAGGCTTGATTTGCGAAATAAAATTCAGCTAAAGCAAACTGGATAATATCTTCATCTGGTGCTAATTTTTCAGCCTGTAACAAACTGTGTTCAGCTGCTTCATTTAAGCCTTCTGATTGATAAATATCGGCCTTAACCAATAATGCCCGCAAATAAGAATCAGAATCTGGTTGAATTTGCGCGAGGTAGTTTTGTGCGTCATCAATATCGCCATCTTCAATAGCAATGTCAGCTAACGCTGTGCGCAATTCATCTTCGTCCGGATACTTAGCCAATAATTGTTGATAAGCCCGTCGTGATTCTTCTAAAAAGCCCAAAGCATACAACTCTTCGGCTAAACTATATATCAACTCATCGCTATCTTGACGTAATGATTGATCAAAAAATTTTTGCGCCGGTTCTAACTGACCACGCTCCAGTGCATCTAACATTTGTTCGGCATAACTTGTTGACATTCTGACTCCTCTAACTTTGACCCCTATTTTTTATTGGCCGACCACACTACTTTTTAGGGCAGTATGTCGCCATTAATATGATTTTATTTAACAGCCTATTTTACCATAAAACCGTTGGTAACAGCGACTTTATGGCTAACATATCGGCAATCTATTCAAAATAAAAACGCCGCTCATTGAGCAGCGTTACTAACTAATATCTTACTTCTTGAGATGGTCGAAACCATCTTTCACTGCGTCAACGGCTTCTTCTGCCTTGTCCTTGACTGCTTCAGCAGCATCTGATAGCTTGTCCTTCACATCAGCAAATAGCCCTTGAGCCTTGCCTTCTGCTTCACGTGCCTTATCACCGGTAACCTTGCCTTCTACTTCTTTTGCCTTACCAGCAACCTTGTCCTTAGCGTTATCAAACTTTTCTTCAACTGACATAACTTGTCCTCCTTGAGTGGTGATTTGACGTTACAAGCATATTCTAACACAAAAAAGATAATATAGGGTGAATTTTGCACATCAATTTTTAAGCATTTTGTTTTTGAGCTATTAACACCTTTTAAAATTATCACCGGCATCACATAGAAAAAGGCAAGCGCGAGTGCGCTTGCCTTCGGTATGCTAGATTAGAAAATAAACACTTCTGTTGACTCATTTCCCCCAGGATACCCTGTCAATCACGATTCAGTCAGAATCTGATTACTTAACAGCTTCCTTCAATGCCTTACCAGGCTTGAATGCAGGTACCTTTGATGCAGGAATTTCGATTTCTGCGCCAGTTTGTGGGTTGCGACCCTTACGAGCTGCACGGTCACGAACTTCAAAGTTACCAAAACCGATCAATTGAACCTTTTCACCGTTCTTCAAAGCTTCTTCGATTGATGTAAAGACAGCATCAACTGCTGCAGTAGCATCCTTCTTTGTTAAACCAGTTGCCTTTGCAACTGAATCTACTAATTCTTGCTTGTTAGCCATTTTCGCTTCTCCTAAGAGTTTTTATTAACCGTCAACCGGTTTTGAAATCTGTCGAAACATTATTTCATGTAACTAGAATAACACAAGAACGCCCGAATGTGTAGTGTTTATGCGGGTTTTCAGGTTTTCGTAATAATTTTGTCACAAGAAAATGACGTCATCACAACACGACTCACATGCGCCGTTGCTGATTTCTCATTTGCGGGCACGGACAATCAATTTGATTGGTGTACCCGTGAAATCAAAGGCTTCACGGATTTTATTTTCTAAGAAACGTTCGTATGAGAAGTGCATCAATTCAACATCGTTAACAAAGATAACAAAAGTTGGTGGTTGCACGGCAACTTGTGTCGCATAGTAAACACGTAAGCGACGGCCATTATCAGTTGGCGTTGGGTTCACGGCAATCGCATCCATAATGACATCATTCAACGTTGACGATGAGATACGCTTACGGTGGTTAGCATCAACGTCCTTAATCATCTGTGGCAAACGATCCAAACGTTGCCCCGTTTTTGCTGAGACAAAGACAATTGGGGCATAATCCAAGAACTTAAATTCTGCGCGAATCATATTCTCGAAATCCTTCATTGTGTGATCATCTTTTTCAATGGCATCCCACTTGTTGACCACAATAATCATGGCACGGCCGGCTTCATGTGCAAAACCTGCCACGTGCTTATCTTGTTCCCGAATGCCTGCTTCAGCATCCAGCACCATCAAGACCACATTACTATCATCAATGGCTTTCAAGGCGCGCATCACAGAATACTTTTCCGTATTCTCATACACCTTACCGCGCTTACGCATCCCAGCAGTATCCACCATGATGAATTCATCACCTTCAGGCGTGACAAAACGCGTATCGATGGCATCACGAGTTGTCCCTTCAATATCAGACACAATCACGCGTTCTTCACCCAAAATGGCATTCACAATTGATGACTTGCCAACATTAGGCCGACCAATGATACTAAAACGAATAGCGCCATCGTCTTCTTGTTCAGCTGCTTCGTCGGGGAAATTCTTGACAACTTCATCCAACAAATCACCTAAGCCCAAGCCGTGTGAACCAGAAACTGGATAAGGTTCACCAAGACCAAGTGAATAAAAGTCATAAATGTCTTGACGCATTTCTGGGTTATCGACCTTATTGACCGCAAGCACGACGGGCTTGTCCGTCTTATAAAGCATTTTTGCGACAACTTCATCAGCTGAAGTCACCCCTTCACGCCCAGATGTCACCATGACAATGACATCTGCTTCATCCAAAGCTAATTCAACTTGGGCTCGAATTTCGGCCAAAAATGGTTCGTCTCCGAGTTCAATCCCACCGGTATCAATCATCCGGAATTCATAATTCAACCATTCGGCTGGCGCATACAAACGATCGCGTGTCACCCCTGGTTGATCTTCAACAATTGCAATACGTTCTCCGGCCATCCGGTTAAAGATAGTCGATTTTCCGACGTTTGGTCGGCCAACAATGGCTACTACTGGTGCTGCCATAATCGCACCTCCTTTTTCATACCGTGAGCGCCCACTAATGCCCACTCAATTTTTCTTCAAAAATAAAAGAACTGGCGAACCAGCTCTTTTATGTTGATGCCTCTTACAACTTATCACCAAAAATGTCACCCAATGTTGCGGCTGAGTCATCTTGTTGCTTGTAAGCAGCGATATCAGCACGTGAAGCTGAACCATCGTTACCACGACGATCTTCACGTTCTGGCTTTTCTTCCAAAGCCTTCATTGACAATGAAATACGTTCTTCGGCTGGCTTAATGTCCAATACCTTCACTTGTACCTTGTCACCAGACTTCAAATCTTCTGATGGGTTTTCAATACGCTTGTTTGAAATTTGTGACACGTGCACAAGACCTTCGATACCAGGCAAAATTTCAACAAAGGCACCAAAGTCCTTCACACGCTTAACAGTACCTTCAAGCACTGAACCTGCAGCGATTTGATCTGCAGCTTCGTCCCAAGGTCCACGTTGTGTTGCTTTGATTGACAATGAGATACGACCCTTTTCAGTGTCCAATGCCAAGATCTTAACGTCAACCTTGTCACCCTTTGTCAATACATCGGCCGGGTTCTTCACACGATCGTGTGAGATTTCTGATACGTGAACCAAACCATCAACACCACCCAAGTCAACGAATGCGCCGAAGTCTGTCAAACGGGCAACAGTTCCTTCAACAACATCACCAACTGACAACTTGCTAAATACTTCAGCCAACTGTGCAGCGCGTTCTTGTGCAGCAACAGCCTTACGTGACAAAATCAAACGTGCATTAGCAGGGTCAATTTCGATAACTTGTGCTTTAATATCCTTATTCTTGAATTGGTTCAAATCAGAAACGAAACGTTCTGCAACCATTGATGCTGGTACGAAACCACGTACGCCGTTAACATCAACAATCAAACCACCACGAACAGCGTTGATAACCTTGGCATCAACTGTGTCACCTTCAGCAAAGCTCAAGTTTTCCCATGCCTTGCGCGCATCCAAACGCTTCTTTGACAACAAGTAAGCTACGCCTTCCTTGTCGCTTGTTACGTTAGAAATGACAACTGCTTCAATGGTATCACCAATTTTTAATTCGTCTGCCAGGTTGATGTTACGATCGTCTGAGTACTCACGTGCTGGCACAACTCCTTCTTCACCGGTAGACAAACCAACAACTGCTTGGTTATCATTATCAATAGCTAAAAGCTCACCGGTAACGACATCTCCCACCTTAATTTGATCTGCTGCGCTTTCGAGAGCTGCTAAGAACTCGTTGTTTGTTTCACTCATGACGTCTAACGTCCTCCTACAATTTACACTATGGGTATAGTTTACCAGAATAATTGCCACTTGTATAGTAAAAAACAGCGTTTTCACGCTGTAACTTAGGGTTTCTGTTTTTTTTCAATAATCTTTGTAATCTCTGATACTACAGCTTGGATACTTTGTCCGGTAGTAT
>NZ_CBDKZH010000019.1:1351-19282 GCF_965300815.1 Leuconostoc sp. | reverse complement strand
ATTCAGCAATGAATATGACGTTATTGCCATAAATCGTCATCCACTCAAAAAAATAAAACTACCAAAATTTTGGTAGTTTTACTTATCAAAGCGTTGTAAATTCCATGTTTCAATCAAATTAATCAACAATTTTGTATAGTTGATGTCTGTTGCATAATGATCTTCATACAAGGCTTTTGCTGCTTCTTTATAATTTTTTGCTGCTAAGACGTCTTTAAACTGATCCGGATTCCAAGTATTACCGTTAACAATCGTTTCCGCATGTTCCTTCATACTGTCTTTCCAACTATCATACACTGCAAAACGTGCTTGTTCAGTTTGTGGCTTACCGTCGACATATTCAGTTGTATCCAAGACCACTGACTTGCCAGGCGTCGTATCCTGTGTCTTAACGCCGTAAAAGTTATTATACTTTGACGACAATTTTGAATTATCCCAGTTGGACTCATGGGCTGCTTGGGCAATTGAGATTGAAGCCAAAATGCCATATTGCTTAGCCAATTGCTGTGCATAAGGGGCAATCTTATTAATGAAAGCTAAGCGTCGTTCGAATTCACCCTTACCTGATGTTGCAATAAGCGCCATGACGTTTGGTGTTGCCATACCATTGGCCCGTAAGGTCTTATAGTAAGGTGTCATTGTCTTATTCGATGTTTCAAGCAAAACGCCCACAATATCATCAGCTGTCTTGGCTTGTCTTAAGTCAAAGGCTTGCGGATACACATAGTCTAACAACTTGGCATCCTTCGTACTTGATTGCTTCACACCGCGTAGTAAGTCAGGGTATTTTTGGTACATCTTGTTGATTAATTGCTTGTCATTAAACGCTGTCAAGATGTCTTGGACTGAAACAGATTTCACCTGATCAGCTAAATTCACCGCAACTTCATCTGGTGTTTGCCCAACACTCACATAACCGTAACCCTTTGGCAATATTGGTGGTGATGATGGACCAGCCGCCATTTGATTAAAAATGAGTTGCATCGGTTGGGCTGGTGACAAACGGTACGTCCCTGCTTGTAGCTTTTCTGCCCCTTGTGACATAGCGTACTTATAGAATACCTTGCCGTCAGTAATCACCTTTTTATCTTGTAACGTTTGTCCCATCTGTAACGCCGTCGCGCCTGCCGGAATTTTGACCGTAATAAACGTTGTATCTTTAGGATCTAAGGCCGCGTACTTATCCGTAAACAATGCTTTAAGGGCAAACGCAACGCCTAATAGAATCAAAAGCAACGCCAACATCGCTACGAATCGTTTTACTGGTCCACGTTTTTTACGGCGAGGCCCATTACCATATACGTCATTAAATGGATTTTTGGGATCATACGATGCCTTATTTTGCGCCGCATCAAGTGCTTCAGCAGCTTGAATTTCGTGCTGATGCCGTTCTTTTCTCGATTCCATAATTCACCTTCTAAAAATGTCTTCAATATTAAAGCGACTAGCGTGCTGACACACTAGTCGACTTGTTTTATTCTATCATATTTCGTTTGACGAAAGATTAAAAGGAGATTACTTGAATAACTCCACATCGCGCGCAATCATTAATTCTTCGTTCGTCGGAATAACCAACGTTTTAACCCGAGCATCTTTGGCAGAAATATCAATTTCTTCGCCGCGTTTTTGGTTGGCCGCTTCATCCAAAGCCACCCCGAAATAGGCTAACTTATCGGCAATCATTTGACGAATTGGGGCTGAATTTTCACCAATACCCGCAGTAAAGACTAAGGCATCAACACCACCCATTTCGGCAATATATTGACCAACATATTTGACAATGCGATTCACGAATACTTTAATCGCTAATCGTGCGTGGTCATTGGTATCGTAAACTGCCAATAAGTCGCGCATATCAGACGAAATCGTTGATAATCCTAACAAGCCAGACTTTTTATTTAAGATGTTCAACATCTGGTCGTTTGTTAGACCTTCACGTTCTTGAATATAGTAAATCAACGACGTATCGACATCCCCAGACCGCGTAGCCATCGCCACACCAGCGAGTGGCGTGAAGCCCATTGACGTATCCAATGCTTTCCCATCTTTCACTGCCGTAATGGAATCGCCAGCACCTAAGTGCATCGTGATGACCTTCAAATCTTTAAGTGGTTGTCGTAACATGTCAGCCGCGCGATTAGCAACATAGCGATGCGATGTGCCGTGCGCACCGTATTTACGCGCACCATAACGTGTGTAATATTGATACGGTATCGCATATAGATAATTTTCTTCAGGCATCGTTTGATAAAAAGAAGTATCAAACACAGCAACTGAGACAGCATCTGGTAATAACTTTTGAAAGGCCCGAATGCCCATGGCATTCGCCGGATTGTGCAAAGGGGCATAATCCGCTAGACGATCAATCTTTTCCAAGACCGCCTTTGTCACTTTAACAGAATGATTAAACCACTCACCACCAGCCACGACACGATGTCCAACACCAGTGATTTCATTGAAATCAACGATAATGCCCAAATCAGTTAATTTTTGTAGCATAAAGTTGATGGCTTGTTGATGATCTTTGATTGGCAAAACAGTTTCATATTTTCGTGTTTGCCCATCTTTCGAAATTGTAATATTGCTGTCATCCACCGACTGATCGTCCAAGCGTCCGCCTTGATTCATCGCTTTGGCGTCGTACTTAATCGTCACAATGGCATCATCCATGCCAATCCGCTCGATCAATCCTTGTGCAAGTACCTGTTCAGCCGGCATTTCTAATAATTGAAATTTCAATGAAGAACTACCAGCATTTACAGCCATTGTTTTAGCCATGATTAAATTTCTACCTGTCTTTCTTAAACGTGTACTGATCCGCGACATGTTTAAAATATCAGATATGGTAGTGTTTCGTTATGTAAACACTCTAATATTTAGTGCATTGTCACAACATCAGGCTTTATTCTGCTCTTTATCCAGTTTAACCCAAGCTTTGATATCTTGCAAAAATTTCTGTAGCGCTTCAATATCTTTTAGTGGTGGGTATTGCCCCATTAACACTTCGCCATGACGACCTACCCCATGTTTACGAAGTACAAGAATCGCCTTGGCAGCGCGTGGGTCTTTGAAGAAGGCTGCTGGTAATTGCAAAAATGCTTTAAGCTGTGCTTTTTGTGTCAAAAATTTCAACAGATCTTTTGCTTGGTCGCCCATCATGACATTGGCCGGTACAATCAAGTAGACCCAGCCATCATCAGTTGCAAATTCCAAGCTTTTTTCAATCAACAAATGGTGAACAAATGAGCGGTCATCTTGGTTACGTGTTTGATAACTTTCTGCTGGCTCTAATGGATAATAACCAACTGGTAAGTCAGCGATAACAGCCTTGGCCTTTGGCATTTCAGTCAATGCGACAACATCTGACTCATAGAAAGTCGTTGTCCCTTTGGTCAATAACTGATCAACTGCCGTTGCCAAGGCCAGTTGTGTCTCATCGTTATCAATTCCAATACGCTTAACATCTAGGTCATTCATTTTCAAGACGTCATTGACAGTCTGCAATAAGTTCCCAGCACCGACTGTCATGTCCAGAATTGTATCCCCTGATTTAAGGTCTGCCGTTTGCAACAAAAAATCAGCCAACAAATAACCAATACCGTCAGGTGTAATTTGGAAATTAGCCTGCGTATGGTCATCCCGAGTGACTTTTAAGATTGCTAATTGCAACGTCTTTCGGAGATCAGCTGGCGACATACTGCGCCAGTCAAACGCCGCAATAAACTTTTCAATCTGTTCAGCAACTGCTGGGGTTGGCTTACCATCTTCAATGGCTACTTGCCCGTTTGCGACATCTTCTAAAAGTTCAATCAACGCATCTGTGAGACTGATGTCGGCATCCTTGGCTAAGGCCTGTGAGTTTGTTGTTAAATCATCGAAATATTGTGCTATTTTATCTTGTGTCATAGCCCTATTTTAACGTGTTTTCATAAGGTTTTCAAGGCGCGTGCCTGAGCAACGCCCGTGTATAGATTGTTTGCCCCAAGCGAATACGAAGGTTATCATCTTGAACGGTTACGCTAGCGCCTGCTAAATTAAACGTGGTTTGCTGTGTTTTAGCATACAGGATACTTGCCTTAAATTGGATCGTATCCAACTGTGCCATCACCGTCAATTGTTGACGCGTTTGTAATTGCGCATGCCAGGCAACGTTTTGTAACACCATTAGGCTGCCAAGGAGCGCCAAAATAATCAACGCTGAGTCAAAAACCGCCCCGCGTTGACGCTTAATCATCCATCTGCGCACGCGGTAGGTAGAGAACTTCTGTTGCTTGCTGATGCTGTTGTCCTGATAATTCAAGTTGTACATATGCCGCATAATCTTTAACATGAAATGCTGTTACCTCGGAAATAAAAATAACTTGGCCGGCGCCCTCACCCGACAATTGCAGGCGATTTTTAACAATACTGAGTGTCATTTTTTTGCCATCATGACTCATCAGCTGTAATTCATGCGGCAAAATCTCCTTTAACGCGTATTTTTGTGTCGTGATTTGGTAGATAGCTGCACGTAACGCCATATCTAAAGGCGGTTCATGCGACACACGAAAACAAGGTAACAGTAATTGAATCGTGACAAATAACAAACCAGTTACGCCCAACGCAATCAATGTTTCCAATATGGTAAACGCCGGTAATTTACGGTTGATCATAGGTGTGCCATGCTTTCATCGCCGCTAAGCGTTCTTGTTGGGCCACTTGATACCGTTTTTCTAAACGTTGTACCTGTTGTTTATATTGGGTTACTTGTTCATATTCTAATAAAAGTAACCCATTTAATAAGCCAAAGGTGACTAAAGCTTCGCCAAGAATAAAGGCTGACCTACGACTGTGTAATACGATACGCCCCACCTCCTAAACTAAAAATAATTTTGATCACATGTTGGCCATTACTGAGTATCACTGTTGTCGGGGCAACATAACCTGTTGGTAAAATTTGGATTGTCTGTGTCTTGTCGTGATGATACCCTTTGGGATAGGCCAGTTGCGTATGATTAAAAACAATGCCATTTTCTCGAAAGCGAACCGTCCGCCGACATTGCTGTATTTGCGCCGATATCCGTTCTTGTTGCCAACTTGATTTGAACGTCGCAGACCATTGTGACATATTTGGTGTTGACACTGGCATCCGACTACTGATTAAAAATAAACCAGCCACAATCCCGAGTACAACCAGTGATTCGAGTAAGGTATAGCCTTTACTGATGTGCTTCATTATTATCAAGGCTGATGTGTAGTTCTTTCGCCTTTTGGACTTGCTTAGGCGATAAATAACCCGCAGCTACTAAGTCTGAATACGTCACAATTTTATCATCCGGATGCTCGTTAATATATAAATCAATTTGCGATTGCACGGTTGATACCATTGCGGTTGCATGAGTCGCAACCGCTTTTTTACGTTGCGTATTTAAATTGGGCAAGATCAGTAACATGAGTAAACTGATGATAAAAAGAACAATTGCTGTTTCAATTAATGTAAATCCTGGATGCTTACGTTTAAAAAATGTCATTGATATAAACCGCCAATCGTTTGGTACATGGGTAACAACATCGACAAATAGACCGCAATGATAGCAATGCCGATCACGCCAAAAAAGATAGGTTGCAACATGTCAATCAACCGATTCGTCCGTTGCATCACTTGATGATACTGTAACTTGGCATAATACGCGAGATAACCTGCGAGGCGTTTGGGTTCGTGACCGCGAACAAAATAGCCTGCTAATGCCTGATTAAAGTAAGGTTGTTTAAGAATATATTCGGATAACGTACAGCCTGATTGTAAGGCTATATGCGCATCTTCAGCTAATAGAATCGCCAACTGCTGATTTTTCTGACCCTGAATACCACACATTTCTGCTAAAATTTCTGGTACCGTCAAACCATTAGCCAGTAACACCGCTAGTTGTTGCGCGACTTGATAAGTCACAATTGTTTTCACAATTGGTCCAATCAACCATAATCGTGATAGCATTTTCAGTCGCTGACGTGCCGGCAACCGACACCAATGCCAGATACCAAAACACAACGCCACGACAATCATGCCGATGACATACCACATCACCTGCTGTGTTTCACCCGAATCTAACACTGCTGTATCTTGCCACTGTTGTAGAATCGGATATAAAAAAAGCTTCATACCAATCAGCATCAGTCCCAGCAATCCAATTAAAACGATTGGATATTGCAATACTTGCTTAATTTTTTGTTGCTGTTGTTGCACTTGGGCTAGATGCCGACCAATTGTGACCAACGTTTCAGACAAATTACCATGCTGATCCGCCAGCTTAATTTGTAACAAAACGGCTTGTGAAACGGTTTGATCTAACACAACGTGCAACGGCACCCCTTGATTTAAGCGCGCATTGACAGTTGCTAACCAAGTTGTCCATGGTGTGTGCGCAGCAGCAAGAATATCTAAACTATGCGCAATACTATAGCCTGACTGTAATAGCTCGCCAAGCCCTTGAAAGAACAGCACTTGATGTTGACGTTTAAAGTTGTGTGAAGTGGTGATAATGCGCTTTGGAAATTTTATTGGTCGCCAATGCATGTGCTAATACCTCCTGCCACTGACTTGAAAACTTTGGGACTGTTTGTCCTTGTAGTACGCGCGCAATATCATCACTGCCTAAATGATCAATAATTGCCGCCTGTTGTTGCTGTGTGGTCGTGACCAGTCGCTGGTAAACGACATCCGTTAAAGCAACCGCTAATTGTGCCGGTTCAACACCTAAGTCGCGTAGGCGTAAAATAACGTCACGTGCCGACATGGCATGAATCGTACTCAATACCAAGTGCCCACTTAAGGCAGCTCTGACTACGGCCGCAGCTGTTAATTGATCTCTAATTTCACCAACCAATAAAATTTCTGGTCGATGCCGTAAGGCCACTTTGATGAGATCATCATAATGGATACCAGCATCGTCATTGACTTGTAGTTGCACAAATTTTGATTGCTGAATCTCAACTGGATCCTCAATGGTTAGGACTAACTTATCCTCTGCTAGCCGTTCAAGTAGCCGATAGAGTGTTGTCGTTTTGCCGGACCCAGTTGGACCAGCAATTAAAAACAAGCCGGCACTCGGCATATGCTGATAAAGCTGTTCAAATTGCGTTGCTGCTAACCAGTTCTGTCGCTGACCTTTTTGATAAATCAGTCGTAATACCAAGGTTTCGCGATTGAGAAAGTCCCCGACTGTCGAGACACGAATCCAAATATCCTTGTGGCTAAACCGCCCAAGTTGCGGGCGCCGACGCTCAGAGATGTTCATCTTGGCACGATATTTCACCGCAGCAATCATCTGTTGGGCAGCAACCGTAGTCAATGTGACATGCTGTGTCGCACGGCCATCAATATGAAATTTAACGCTATAGTGCGTTTCGGAAATTGGTAATAGATAAATATCATTGGCATGGTTTGCAATGGCTGCTTCTAAAATAGTCTCCATATTACTCCCTCTGTCACATCATTATGATACGCAGACACCGATATTTGCTCACAAAAAAAGCACTCAATCCTTGAGTGCTTAAATCATTATTCACCTAAACGCGCACGGAATGCTTGCGTTTCTGCTTCATAGCCTGGCTTACCCAGTAAGGCAAACATGGCTGTCTTATAGGCTTCAACGCCAGGTTGGTTAAATGGATTAATGCCAAATAGATAACCTGATGCGCCCACTGCTAGTTCAAAGAAGTAAATCATGTAGCCCAACGTGTAGGCGTCTTGTGCAGGTAAGTGCACAGCCAAGTTAGGCACACCACCATCGACATGCGCTAAGATAACGCCTTGTGACGCCTTTGTGTTAACTTCATCAATGGTAATCCCTTCAAGATATTGCAAGCCATCATTGTTATCTGCTTCGCGTGGCAAATCCAAATTTGAAACCGGATTATCAAGCTTAACAACTGTTTCAAACAAGTCACGACGACCTTCTTGAATATATTGACCAAGTGAATGTAAGTCAGTTGAATAATTGGCTGATGAAGGATAAATACCCTTTTGGTTCTTACCTTCTGATTCACCCATCAATTGCTTCCACCATTCAGATAGATATTGCATTGAAGGTTCCCAGTTAATTAAAAGTTCTGTTGTATAACCCTTATCATACAAAATACGACGGGCAGCGGCATACTTATAAGCCGCGTTTTTATTCAAATCAGCATCTGAGTAAGCCTCTTGCGCATCCTTGGCCCCTGCCATCAATGCATCAATGTCAGCACCGCTAGCAGCAATTGGCAATAGCCCAACAGCCGTCAAGACTGAGAAACGCCCACCGACACCATCTGGAATCGTGAAAGTTTCATACCCAGCTGCCACAGCTTCGTCATGCAGTGCCCCACGATTGGCATCAGTCGTAGCATAAATACGTTGCTTAGCAGCCTCAGCACCATACTTCTTTTCAAGTAATTGCTTGAACACACGGAAGGCAATTGAAGGTTCTGTTGTTGTCCCAGACTTTGAAATCACATTCACTGAGAAGTCTTGGTCCCCAATAACACGTACCAAATCGTTAAGGTATGCGGCTGACGTTGAGTTACCGGCAAAGTAAATCTTGACACCTTGACGTTGGTCATCTGGTAATTCATTGTTAAACATTGGATTCAAGAAATCCACTGCCATCTTAGCCCCAAGATATGAGCCACCAATACCAATGACAACAAGAATCTTTGACTCGCTTTGAATGCGTTTTGCGGCTGCTTTAATCCGCGCAAATTCTGCCTTGTCATAATCCGTTGGCAATGTGAGCCAATCCGAATATTCAGCGCCTGCACCCGTCCGATTGCGTAGTTGTTGATCCGCCATCGTAATTAATGGTTGCATTTCAGAAAATTCGTGTTCGCCGACGAAATTTTCGATGTTTTTTGTATCAAGTGTGATGTGTGCCATAGCGTTAGCCAAGCGTCCCCATCAAAATAAGATGGCGGCGCATTTCCTCCTTAAAATTTGTTAAGCGCTTACAATTTTATTTTATCACAATTTTGATGCGGCTGCGTCATCAATAATAATGGTCACATCGGCATGTTCTTGTAGAATCGATGCCGGCAAAGCCTCAGTCACTGGGCTATTAACCATTGCTGCCACGGCCGCTGCCTTAGCTTCCCCAAAGGCTAGCAAGAGAATCTTTTTAGCCGACATGACTGACGCAATGCCCATTGAAATGGCTTGTGTCGGTACCGATGCCGGATTGTCAAAGAATCGCGCATTAGCAGCGATTGTTGATTCGGTTAGATTCACCACGTGCGTCGTTGAATTAAACGGCGTCCCAGGTTCATTAAAGCCAATATGGCCATTTTGCCCTAAACCTAATAATTGTAAATCAATGGGATGTTGCGCAATGATGTCATCATAAGCCTTAGCGGCTTGTTCAATATCATCACTGGCACCATCTGGGATAAAAGTTTGCTTAAACGGCTTGTATTGAAACAAGTGTTGCTGCATAAAATAATGGTAACTTTGTGGGTCTTGTGGCGTCAAGCCAACGTACTCATCAAGATTAATTGCTGTCAAATCGGAAAAGTCCAGTGAACTATCCACAAACTTTTCGTATAATTTAATAGGCGTGGCGCCGGTTGCTAAGCCAAGTACCTGCGTGCCCTTGGCAAGTGCGTCTTCATAAATTTCAAACGCACGCTGTGCGCCAACATCTGGATTGTTTACTTTAATAATCCGCATCATACTCTCCTTATTGGTCTATACCACTTTGGTCTATACCAATATAATAACACACTTTTGCCATTTTGGAAATAGCTAATCACTATTTTTACCCAAATAAAAAACAGGTCAACAGACCTGTTGCTATACTTCCGGTGACGCTGTGGTTATATCCGTTTGTCGTAAAGGTAATGTTACGATAAAAGTTGTGAGTTCATCATCTGATGTGGCCTGCACCTGTCCATGGTGTTGTGCAATAATGCCTTTTACAATGGCTAAGCCAAGTCCCGTTCCACCCGTTTGACTATTCCGTGAACTTTCAACACGGTAGAAACGATCAAAAATATCGGTTAGCGCCTCACTTGGAATTTTGATGCCGTCATTAATGACACGAATTTCCACATCTGTTCCTTTAACTTGTGCCGTCAATTTGATAAATGTCGCGCCATCCCCATACTTAAAGGCGTTACTGATTAAATTCATCAATGCGCGTGCCAATTTATCGGAGTCTGCTTCTAAAACGATTAACTCCGGTTTCACAATTTGTGTTAACGCCACGTTGTGTTCTTGTGCTTCAATTTCATAACTGGCAATTAACTGCGCAAATAAGTCACTCAAGCTCAAAGTCGTCAGGTTCAACACGGCATCATGCGCCTGTGTCTTGGAAAATTCAAACAAATCTTCCACTAACACTTTCATCTGATTAGATTTGCTATAGGCGGTGTGGATGTATTTGGCGCGATCGGCGTCACTTAATTGCTCACCATTCATTTCAACTAAACCGAGATACCCGATAATGGCTGTCAGTGGTGTTCTTAAATCATGCGAAATATTCGTAATCATTTCGTCTTTGGAACGTTCACTTTCTCGTTCCTCTTCACGAATTTTTTGTGTTTGTTTGGCAATGGTATTCGTCACATCAATTAATGCTTGGGTTTTTGGCGCATACATAGCTTGCCAATCAATCAAGCGATCTGAATTTTCACTCGCGATTTGCTGCATATCATGAATCAGGCGTGTGAGACTTTCGACTTGTCGCATTCGCACATATTGCCAAATGATAATCACGACATCGCCAACACCAATCAATGACCACGTCCCCCATTGCCAGATCGTTGGGGCACTTTTTAAATTACCTTGCATCAGCATTGCCGCCGCAAAAATTGACCAACTAAAAAGCAGTAGTAACAAAGTTGTCACTACCGCATAATAGAGTTTTGTGCGATTGTGCTTTAAAAACAACGCCAATTTTTTCATTAATTTACTTCAATCTTATAGCCAACGCCCCAAACGGTTTGAATAACTTGATCTCCGTTCGTTGCTTCTTCAATCTTATCACGTAAGTGGGACACGTGAACCATGACCGTTTTTGCCGACACAACTGATTCTTGTTGCCAAACGCGTTCAAAAATATCATCTGCTGAAAAAACACGATTTGGGTGTGACGCCAAAAGATACAAAATGCCAAATTCTAACGCTGTTAAATTCACCAAATCGCCATCAGATGTCTTCACTTCGTGGCTATCTTTATTAATGATCAATGACCCAATATCTAAGACATCCGGTGTTTGATCTTGCACAGCATTTTCCGCACGACGCAAAAGTGATCGAACACGGGCCATCACTTCCAACGGATTAAATGGCTTCGTCACATAATCATCAGCGCCAGTAATCAAACCTTGAATCTTATCCATATCCCCTGATTTGGCAGATAACATCAAAATTGGGATTCGACTATCTTTACGGACTGTCTTGACCACTTCCAAACCATTCATATTTGGCATCATGACATCCAGAATCATCAACGCAATATCCGGATTGGTATTGAGCTTTGAAAGTGCTTCTTTACCATCAGTTGCCATGATAGGTTCATAGCCTTCATTTTTGAGATAAATTTCAAGTAATTCAGCAATTTCAATATCATCGTCGACAACTAAAATCTTCATCTTCGGCTCCTTCTACTTCTTAGTTTGGGCAGCCTCTAAACGGGCTTGCTGAGACAATAGGCTGATGGCTAAGAAGCCGCCACCCTTTAGGCCAGCTTGTTGTCGATTCCAACGGAAAACACCATAAGCCACAGCCACAACAACGATGTAAGCCACTGGTGGCAAAGTTGGATTAATAACTGGTGGTAACAAACCAAGAACGATGAAGCCAACAACCCAAGCCACTAACGCTAGGCCAAGATACAACCAACGTCGTGATCTTGGTTCCGCTGTTTGTGCTTTTGGATTAGGCGTTAACTTCAACACAACCGCCGTGTAAAGTGAGCCACCCAAGAACGCAATCAACAAGAGTGAGACAATACCGGCACCTTGACCACCTGCTTGCTTTGAAAAGAATAATGACAATCCAAAAACACCAGCAAATAACATCAAAATTGCCATTGACGTATCAAGTGCTAATTCCCAGAACTTATACTCATGCAACTTGCGCGCCGTTTGCTTTGGATCAAGGAACTGTGCCACCGCTTGTGTAGGTGTGCCATACAATTGTGCAGCTGTTGTCCCAGTTCGTTGTGCTTCAAGTAATTTTTCAGTGACTTCATTTGTCACTGATTCAATTTTTTCAGGCGACAATTGGCCGTTTTGGGCCAATAGCTTTTTAAAGTGAAATATAAAATCTTCATTTTTTTTCGTTAGTCGCTGTTTTTCTTCTGACATTTTTGCTTCCTCCGGCAATTATGTACGCGGCATCCCGCCGCTTCATCACGTCAGGCCGTGATGCTTACACGTTAAATCTAAATTCGATAATGTCGCCATCATTGACAACATATTCTTTACCTTCTGAACGCAACTTACCCGCTTCTTTCACCGCTTTAACTGAACCCAAAGCATCCAGGTCATCAAAAGCGATTGTTTCGGCACGAATAAAGCCACGTTCAAAGTCGGAATGGATTACACCCGCAGTTTGTGGTGCCTTCATCCCTGCTTTAAACGTCCATGCGCGTGTTTCCTTACCACCAGCAGTAAAGAATGTCCGCAAGTCCAACAAATGATAGGCAGCCCGAATCAACTTGTTCAAGCCAGGTTCTGTGACCCCAGCCATTTCTAAGAATTCAGCCTTATCTTCATCAGCTAATTGGGCAATTTCTTCTTCTGCACTAGCTGACAAACCAATCACATCTGCGCCTTCACTTGCTGCAAAGGCTTTAATGTCATTAAAGTACTTTGAACCTTCTGGATCAGCCATGTCGTCTTCTGCTAAGTTGGCAACATACAAGACAGGTTTTGTTGTTAATAGGAATAACCCTTTGACGATTTTTTGTTCATCATCATTAAACGTGATTGAGCGGACTGACTTACCGGCTTCTAACACGGGCTTGATTTTTTCCAACACGGCAAATTCCGCTTTGGCATCTTTATCTTGCCCTTTGGCGGCACGCGCAACTTTTGCGTAGCGCTTTTCCACTGTTTCCAAATCAGCCAAGATCAACTCGGTGTTAATGGTATCAATGTCGTCTAATGGATTAACTACCCCATTAACGTGAATAATATCATCGCCATCAAACGCACGCACCACGTGCACAATGGCGTTCACTTGACGAATATTTTCTAAGAACTTGTTACCCAAGCCTTCACCTTGTGAAGCCCCTTTTACAATACCAGCAATATCAGTGAATTCAAACGTTGTTGGAATGATCTTATCAGCAGGCACGAGTTCTTGAATCCGTGCTAAACGATCATCTGGGACTTCAACCATCCCCACGTTAGGTTCAATCGTGGCAAAGGGATAGTTCGCCATTTCAGCGCCCGCTTTAGTGATTGCATTAAAAAGTGTTGATTTGCCGACGTTTGGTAAGCCGACGATTCCAGCAGTAAGTGCCATATCTTAAGTATGTGACAAAGATACCCAGTCATCGTTAGCATCTTTGGAGCACGTTTCCTTTCTTAATCAAACCCATTACATCTCAGCATCTGCTGAGTGTAAAATTTTCTTTAAACGTTTATTGAAGTCAAAGCGTGACATCATAATGCCACGGCCACACTGCGTGCAGCTTAACTTAATATCCGCACCTACGCGGGTAATACGCCAAGCATTAGCACCGCAAGCGTGTGGCTTTTTCATTTCAACAATGTCATTTAACTTGTAGTCTAATGGTTGCACCATATTACTCGACCTCAATGTCTAATAAATCTAAAATGCGATTCAAATCATCGTTAGAAACATAGTTAATTTCAATTTTCCCGTTACCTTTAGCACCGGCATTGACTTTGACTTTTGTCCCAAATTTTTCTTCTAATTGTGAGGCAATGGCCACCACATAAGGTGACACAACCTTTTCTGGTTTGTCACTAGCGCCCGCATTCATTTGCTTCACGAGCGCTTCGACTTGGCGAACACTTAATTGTCGTGCCACAACAAGCGCAGCGGTTTTTTCAATTTGTGACTTCGCTTTCAAGCCCAAAATGGCTCGTGCTTGCCCCATTGATAGGTCACCGGCTTGCACCAAATCTTGAACTGACGTTGGTAAATTCAACAATCTGACGGCGTTGGCCACAGTTGTCCGTTCTTTACCAACCTTTTCAGCGACTTGAGCTTGGGTTAATTGCAGCTGCGTCATTAATGCTTGGTAAGCTTGCGCTTCTTCAATCGCATCCAAATCATCGCGCTGCAAGTTTTCAATTAAAGCCACTGCCGCCATCGTCTCGTCATCAACTGTCCGAACAATGGCGCTAATTGTCGTTAGGCCGGCCAACTTTGAAGCCCGCACCCGTCGTTCACCCGCAATAATTTGGTATTCGCGTCCCGAACGGCGCACAATGATTGGTGTCAGCACCCCTGAAGCCTTAATCGACTTGGCGAGTTCGTTTAACTTAGCCGCATCAAAATGATGCCGTGGCTGAAACGGATTAGGGGTAATTTTATCTAATGCCAGCCGTTCAACTTGCTCAGTATCACTCGCCTTTTTTGTCACTGACTTGGTATGTTCTAAAGCTTCTTCCGTCACATTGTTGGCATTAAACAAGCCACCAAGCCCTTTTCCCAGACCACCTTTTTTAGTTGCCATATTGCTTCAAGACCTCCTGTGCCAGTTCTGTATAGACTTGTGCACCAACTGAGCGTGGATCGAAATCAATAATTGCTTGGCCATATGATGGCGCCTCACTCAACCGCACCGTGCGTGGAATCACGGTCTCATAGACCTTATCACCAAAATAATTACGCACTTCTTCGGCAACTTGCTTGGCTAAATTCGTCCGACCGTCATACATTGTCAACAAGATACCCGCAATATCTAAGTCCGGATTAAACTGCTGACGCACCAGTTCGATGGTGTTGAGCAATTGCCCCAAACCTTCTAAGGCATAAAATTCCGTTTGCACGGGGATTAAAATTGCATCTGCTGCTGTGAAAGCATTAACCGTTAGTAACCCTAAAGCTGGTGGATTATCAATCAAAATGAAATCATAGTCATCAGCCACAGTGGCAAGTGCTGCTTTGAGGCGATATTCACGTTCTTTTTTATCAGCCAGTTCAATTTCAGCACCTGACAATTGAATCGTTGCCGGCACCAAATCATAGTTATCCGTTGGCACAATCACTTCGTGTAACGGCGCACCATCAACGATGACATCATAACTATCACGTTCAAGTTCTGATTTATCAATGCCTGAACCACTGGTTGCGTTCCCTTGCGCATCAATATCCACAAGTAAAACACGTTGTCCGGCCTGGGCAAGCGCTGCACCTAAGTTTACACTCGTCGTCGTTTTGCCGACGCCACCTTTTTGGTTGGCTAATGCGATTATTTGTGCCATTTGGTTTTGACGTCCTTTCTGTCAACACTAATTATTTGTTCCGATCGGCACGCATCGGCGCCAAGCGTTTTTAAGATTATCCAATCGGTTTTTTGCTAGGGGTACCAGCTTGTCGTGGATACTTCTTTGGTGTTTTTTTATTTTTATCAACAATTTGTACGTAGCGTGTATCACCATTAGGCAGGGTGAATTCAAATGATTCACGTAACTGACCACCTAACGTAGCCAAGGCTTTTTGACCATCCGCTAGTTCTTGTTCTGCAGCAGAACCCTTCATCACCAAGAATTCCCCACCAATTTTTACAAATGGCAAGGTATATTCGGCAAGCACACTCGTCCGTGCCACAGCCCGTGCCGTAGCATAGTCAAATTGTTCACGATACTTTGGGTCTTGGCCAATATCTTCTGCACGGCCATGCACAATTGTCACGCCTGTTAAGCCCAGCGTTGTGACCACATCTTGCAAGAATTTCACACGCTTTTGCAACGCGTCAACCATGGTAATTTGCAAGTTTGGAAAGGCAATTTTAAGCGGTAGTGACGGGAAACCTGCCCCCGTACCCACATCAATCAGCGTCCCAGTCGTCTGCTGTAGGTCTTTCTCATATTGCGCCACCGTCAAAGAATCATAGAAGTGTTTTAAGTACACATCCTTTTTCTCTGTGATCGCCGTGAGATTCACATGTGCATTCGTCGTCACCAACATATCAAAGTATTGTTCAAATTGTTGGATTTGATTTTCAGTTAACTGGATACCAGCGTTTTTCAAAGCTGAAACAAACTCATCGACTGTCAATTTCTTACTCCGTTTTCAAGTTTTTGCAGCACGAAAAGCGCCAATTACAACTAATACTAGAATACCTGAAAAAAGCCTAATTTTCAAGCTTTCCAGCATTCACAGCCGCATCATTAATTTGCGCAATTTCTAATAAATACCACGCATTAAAGGCAGCCACATCAATGTCGGTCGCCACATGGACATTCGTGGTCGTATGGGTTCTCGCATGGCTATCTGCCACTGTCGCCCCGATGGCTGGTCCGTCAGTCACCACATCAACCCAATAGTCCTTAATTGTGTACTTTTCCGGCGAAAGTAAATAAAATAACGTGTTCACATCATGCATGGGTTTTCCTGTTGCCATGGAGCCATCCCCATAAGCATTAAACAACGCCGTTAGCATTTCACCCGTTTTATTCATTGTCGCAAGTGTTGCCATTGATTCAGCCGTCAGCAGCGCCTTTAGCGTCACGTCCAAACCAATCATCGTCACATCCAACCCACTATTGAACACGATTTTAGCTGCATCTGGATCCGTGAAAACATTAAATTCAGCAACAGACGTCATATTACCACCGGACAAACTGCCCCCCATCACCACAATGCGCGCAATTTTATCGGTTACTTCTGGATAGCTTTGCAGTAACATGGCAATATTTGTATAGGCGCCAACAGCGACCAAAGTGATTTTTTCATCACTCGCCAGCAACGTTGCCCGCATCGCTTCAACCGCTGATAAAGACACGGTTTTAGTCGATGGTTCGGCAAAGTGATACCCAGCCAAACCATCCACACCATGAATATTGGCCGCATCTTGATAAGCTTTTACAAGTGGCTTTGCCGCACCACGTGCAACCGCAACATCTGGCTGGTTAAAGAAATGGGTTAATTTTAGAACATTTTTGGTTGTTTTATCCACAGAGACGTTACCAGCAACGGCAGTGATTAATTTCACGTCAAAACGATCATCCGTTAACAGCACCGTGAGTGCCGCCGCATCATCAATCCCTGGATCTGTATCAAAAATTACCGGTATTTTATTTGTCATCGATCATGGGCGTGTTCGTCACGCCGCGCCTCCATTTTTTAACTTGATATCTTTCATTATAACAAACTCATCTCAAGCAAATGATTTGATTTTAACGGCATGAACTTGTACACTGTAAACAATCTAGGAAAGGGGGTCATAACTTTTGAGTCATACAGCAATGTATCGCGCAATTGTTTTGGCCGCTTAAAGGAAAAGCGGTCATTACGATTGCAGCAGCCATGTTAACAATTGGGTTAGCATGGCTTTTCTTATCCTGAAAAAGAACAGGTTGCGTTATCGCTACCTGTTCTTTTTCATTTTTATTGGCGTACGGCCGTCTTGAAATCGAGTGGTACCCCTACCGCATGATGGTAGAAGCCCTTGATGCTTGGGTTCACCAATTCTGGTTGTGCCTGATAATAAAGCGGGTTCAACAATGCTTGTTCATGGATAATTTTTTCCAATCCCAACTCATCAGCCGACCGTTGCTTATCGTCAGTCGCATCAACGCCCTTAGCCTTGGCTAACAAGGCATCATAGGCTGGTGTGCTATTGTGATTATAGTTGTTCGGGTTGTCAGTGGCGGCCAAATCCAAGAAGGTTGTTGGTTCAGCGTAATCAGCACCCCACTGCGTCAGCATGACTTGGAAGTTCTTATTGCTACCATCTTGCAAACGTTGCTTAAATGGCACAAACTTTTGGGTCA
>NZ_CBDKZH010000019.1:0-1251 GCF_965300815.1 Leuconostoc sp. | reverse complement strand
GGTCAGTGTCTGCTTCAATTTCCAACGTGACAGCGTTGACCCCAAGTTCAGCCAGCCCTTCCTTGAACAATTCGCGCGCCTTAGTTGGATTATATGCATAATCTTGCTTGGCATACGTTGCAAAGTCTTCTCCATTAGCTTGACTCAAGCCCTTTGGTGTAAAGGAATTTGCTGCTGTTGACGTACCAGATAGCACTTGTGAGTTCAATTCAGAACGATTTGTCGCCAAATTCAACGCTTGTCGGATTTTAGCATTCGTCAAGGCTTTCACGCTACCGCTTTGGTTATAAGCTAAATAAACGGTGGTCGCTTGTGGCGTGACGCGATAGCCCTTATTGTTTTTGTTGGCCTGTGCTAACTGCGGTGTATTCACTAGCGCTGCATCTAGCTTACCAGTCTTGTACATTTGTACGGCCACTTCAGGTTTTTGAATGACCTGGAAATCAATTTCTGGTGTTTTAACGTTTTTGGCGTCCCAATAATGCTCATTCTTCACAAGCTTAAACTGGTTGTTCGTCCCTTGCCAACCTTCAAACTTATACGGGCCATTATACAAAGACTTGGCCGCAGTGGTGGCAAATTGCTTGCCCTGCTTTTCCACAAACTTTTGCTGCTGTGGGAAAAATGTTGGGAAGGTCAATAGACTTTCAAACTGCGGGAGCGGCTTTTCTAAGGTGACGGTCAAAACGTTGCCTTTAGCGCTAATGCCCAAAGTTTTCTTGTCAGCGTCACCGCTTTGGATTTTATCGGCATTTTTAACCCCACTATACAAATACGCATATTCCGACTTTGTTGCCGGATCGTTAGCGCGTTGCCAACCATAAACAAAATCATCTGCTGTCAATGCTGACCCATCTGACCACTTCAAGTCTGGTCGCAACGTGATGGTCCAGGTTTTACCATCAGCAGACGCCTTAACCGACTTGGCTTGTGCTGGTTGTGGCGTGCCGTTTTTATCAGCACGCATCAGACCTTCCCCAGCATTCCCCACAATATCCATTGAATACTCATCCGTGACGGTTGCAGTATCTAGCCCGTTTAATGGTGTCGGTAGTGAAAAGTGTAATTCCTGACGATCTTTTGTTTAAGATGGGCCCCAGTGACCTGCAGCACGCGTTCCTGCTATTGCAACGACGACAACTGCGCCACCCGCTGCAAATTTTTGCCAATTTTTCATACATCCTATTTCCTTATTACTTAATAAAACTAATTATAATCTAACCTAAATAATATGACAAGCTCATTATTTTA
>NZ_CBDKZH010000018.1:0-19589 GCF_965300815.1 Leuconostoc sp. | reverse complement strand
CCCAGAGCAGGGGCGAGCATTTTTTGCCCCATCAAACCGGCTTGGATGAGTGGTGTGTAGTGGAATAAATTACCTAATGACGACATCAAGAGGCCCATGCCAAGCACTGCCAAAATGGCATTAGAAATACCGGTTGAGACATCAAAGACAACCTCTCTGGCCGTCTTTGGCTTAGCTTTTTTGTCAGTTAGGGATAGGTCGCTTTCGGCCATTGTTGGGGTTGCATTTGCAGTAAGATCCATGTGATTTTCCTCCGTGGTGGACTGTTGACGTGCGCGCCAACGTAACAGTAGTACAGTGCCATTAAATCAAAAAGAAAAGAGGCGCTAGTTGAATACTAGCGCCTCTAGAAAATGTCGTTTTGAGCAACATTTTTGCGCCAGTCGAGAAACCTTCTCGACTGGTAGCAAAAATAGACCAGCGAGAAGTCACATAATAATGACGGCGTTGATCTTAATGACGTTTGTGAAGTTGTCAGTTGCAAGTAAGTACATCGTTTTATTTCCTTTGATTTGTTGTTTTAAATTATGGCACGAAGATAATCAAATGTCAATATTTTAATTTAAAACTCATTAAAATCACGCGAACCGTTAGAAAATAATGCGTTATGATAGCACTAGAAAACAGATTGGAGAAAATCAGATGTTACTATTAGCAGTGAAAGCCATTAGTGAAGAAGATCGTGCTTTTTTGGCCGAACACGATATCGACGTTGTGACGCCAGACACGATTACTGATGCACAAATTTCCGATGTTGTGATTAGCTATGCCTGGGACAATCGCATTGGCGATAAGATACTGGCCCAACCAGACTCAAAATTAAAATGGATCCAGACCCAATCAGCCGGTGTGGATTATTTACCCTTGCAAATTCTTAAAGAACGTGGCATTATCGTGACGAATGCCAGTGGTTTAAAGGCCGAACCAATTGCGCAAACGGTGTTGAGTTATATTTTGTATTTTGCCCGTGGCTTAAATGTGTACGCGACCCGACAGCACTGGGAACCGTTTACCGATCAGTATATGGTTAGTGAGCTGCCGGTCTTAGTTTTTGGGACTGGTCGCATTGGGCAGCAAATTGCAGCACAAATTAAAGGATTTGGGGGCACTGTTTATGGTGTCAATACGACTGGTCGTGCCGTCCCTGGCTTTGATGAAGTTTATCCGATTACAAATTATCAAGAAGGGCTTTCAAAAGCCCGCGTTGTTGTAGATGGCCTGCCGGGCACAAAAGACACAGAAAACTTTTTTGATGAGTATTTTTTTGAACAAGTGAATGAGTTGTTCCTCTTTGTCAACATTGGCCGTGGCACGACTTTAGATCAAGACGCCTTGTTAGCGGCAATTGATGATTCACGTGTGCGCTTTGCGGCACTTGATGTCACGACACCCGAGCCTTTGCCAACACACCATCCTTTGTTTGAACGACCACAGATTTTGTTAACGCAGCATACCAGTTGGGGTGAACATGAAAACTATGGCCGGACAGGTGGACTCTTTCGGTTATTTAAGAAAAACGTCCCAGGTTTTGTTGCTGATGGCAGCCTAACTTATAATGTTGTGAATTTAGATAAAGGATATTAATCATTGCAAAAAAGTCAAGATGATCACATCTTGGCTTTTTTTGTTGGCTGACGCTTTACGATTGTTTACATATTTTAATCATTTAGCTGACTTGGTGTTGACATGGTCTTGTTACGATTAAATCATTAGGAAAGGTAGGGATTTGTATGATTGAGTTGAAACGACTACAAAAAGTCTATGATCAGCAGCAAGAAGCGGTGATTAAAGATGTCACGGTGTCGATTATGCCAGGTGAGTTTTTTGTGATGGTTGGCCCATCTGGGTCGGGTAAATCAACCCTTTTAAGAATGATTGCCGGTTTAGAACCCATTACTGGTGGTGATTTAATCATTGATGGGGAGCGTATGAATGATTTGCCACCAAAGGCCCGTCATTTGTCCATGGTATTTCAAAACTATGCGCTTTATCCCAATATGACCGTCGCCGATAACATTACTTTTGGGTTAAAAGCCCGGAAGGTAGACAGCGCTACCCAGCTTCAACGGCTATCCGATGCCTTAGAGATGGTCAACATGACCGATTATGCGTATCGCTATCCGCGTGAATTGTCCGGTGGTCAGCGTCAACGCGTGGCCTTAGCACGGAGTATTGTCTCTGGTGCAGAAATCATTTTAATGGACGAACCGCTCTCCAACCTAGATGCCCAACTACGAGAAAGTATGCGTTATGACATTAAAGCTTTGCAACGTAAACTCGGCATCACGGTGGTCTACGTCACTCATGATCAAACCGAAGCAATGACGATGGGGGATCGGGTAATGATTTTAAATGATGGGGTAGTGCAACAAATCGGCACGCCGATGCAGCTTTATCAACTACCAGCCAATACGTTTGTGGCCCAGTTCTTCGGGACACCAAAAATGAATGTGCTACCTGGCGTGACGGACTGGCAAAATCATGGGGTCGTCATTGATACGCCCTATGATCCGGATGCTTTGGTTGGTATTCGACCAGAAGCAGCCCGACTCACACCTGAAAATGCGGATGATTTAGCGATTGATTTCTGGGTCACAACGGTGACACAAATCGGGTCGGAAACCTTATTGTTTGGGACAATTAACGGCCGAGAAGAACCCTTGCAATTTAAAATTGCTGGCCAACATGATCTGACGGCGCAACAATTTATCACGTTGTATGTCCCACGATCAGCACTACACTATTTTGATTTGGCTGGTAAAATGCTCGCCACGGTGGGGGTGTGATATGGCACAAGTAACACCGGCAATTTACCAACAAGCAGGCACCAAGCAACGCTGGCGTCAAGCGCTGAGAACACATTTGGTGGCCCTGGGTTTTCTCACACCGTCGCTTATTTTTCTTGGTGTCTTCATTTTTTATCCGCTGGTTAAAACCGTTTATTACAGCTTCTTTTTAACCAACGCGTTAGGAGAACCGGTTAAATTTGTTGGTTTTGCAAATTATACGACGATTCTTAAAGATCCGGTCTTTTTGACAAGTTTAGGGGTGACGTTAATATTTGTGGTCGCTGTGACTGGTTTGACCACGATTTGTGCGTTAGCTTTAGCAAATTTGGCTCGTAAGCATTTGCGTGGGACGGTCATTTTTAGAACCTTATTTGCGTCAACCATGGGTGTTTCAGTGTCAGTGGCATCAGTTTTATGGTTATTCTTCTTTCAACCAACCACTGGCGTATCTGACATGATCCTAAACGCCTTACATTTACCACCGATTCACTGGCTGACTGGTAACGTCTGGGCATTGGTAGCTGTGATTTTGACGGTTGTCTGGATGAATATTGGGTTTGCTTTCTTGGCCATTTCTGGTGCGTTAGAAAATGTCCCAACCCATTTATACGAAACGGCTGAAATTGAAGGGATCACACCTTGGCTTAAGGTTCGCTATATTACGCTTCCCCACATTAGTCCCACTTTGTTTTTTGTGGCAACAGTGCCGATGATCAATGCCTTCCAGACGTTTGGACAAGTGGATTTATTGACCAAAGGCGGCCCAAATAATCATACGAATTTGATCGTTTATCAGATTTATCGGGATGCTTTTGTGAACCTCAATATTGGCAAAGCCTCAACGGAATCGATTATTTTAGCGCTTTTGATTGCGCTGGTGACCATGGCGCAATTTAAACTCACAGAAAAGCGGGTGATGTATCAATGATTATACCAACACAAGAAAAAATCTGGCATTATACGCTCTTACTATGTCTGTCACTTTTAATTTTTGCGCCGGTACTGGTGGGCGTTTGGGTCTCGTTGCTACCAAATACAGCGATTTTAAACGGCCAATACTTGTCAACCGCATTGTCTTTTGATAATTATCGCCAAGCGCTGACACAAACCCCAATTTTGCGATATTTATTCAATTCATTTGTGGTTGCGAGTTTGGTCATGGTAGGACAAGTTGTTTTTTCAGCACTAGCCGCATATGCATTTGTCTTTATCCCATTTAAAGGTAAAAATGTTATCTTTTATGCATTTATTGCAACGATGATGCTCCCGTTTGAAGCACAATTGATTCCAAACTTTCAAACGTTACGTTGGCTAGGGTTTTTAAATCATTATGCCGCATTGGCACTGCCGTTTTTTGCCACCGCGTTTGGCACATTTTTATTGCGACAGGCATTTATGCAGGTGCCCATGGCGTTACGTGAATCAGCGTTAGTTGAAGGCATTGGCCACGGTCAATTTTTATACCGCGCCGTCTTACCTTATGCCAAAACGAGTTTGCTGACCTTGGCAGCGTATTCATTTTTGACGACTTGGAATATGTATCTTTGGCCACTGATCACCAGTTATAGTGATAACGTCCGTACGGTACAAATTGGCCTACGCCAGTTACAAGCGACTGAAGCGGTTAATTCTTGGGGCCTCATCATGGCCAGCGCTATTTTAATGATGATCCCAAGTTTGGTAGTCTTGTTAGTCTCACAAAAAGCCTTTAAATCAGGATTAATTGACGGGGCAGTGAAATCATGATGAAAAAAGTGACCACCATTACCATCGTGTGTCTGACAATACTAGCTGTGATTGGCATCGGCATTACTCATGGCAAGACACCAACAGCCAGTGCGAATCAACGCACAACCATTGTTTTCTGGCATTCGATGGGTGGCAAACCGGCCGCTGCTTTGAAGCAATTAGTGGCTAAATATAATGCGTCGCAAAGCAAATACACGGTTGTACCGGAATATCAAGGCGCCTATACGGAGTCCTTACCAAAATACTTAAACGTGGCGCAATCTTCAGCAGCACCAGCGATTGTGCAAGCTCAAGAAATTGCCACAAGTACGATGTTAGCCACGAAAAGTACGATACCTATGAATCAGCTATTAACCGCGCAAACAACGGATCAAATTGAAGATAATATTGCGCGCTACTATACTGTCAATCAGCAGCTGCAAGCTA
The DNA here is from genome assembly GCF_965300815.1 of Leuconostoc sp. Lineage (NCBI taxonomy): Bacteria > Bacillati > Bacillota > Bacilli > Lactobacillales > Lactobacillaceae > Leuconostoc > Leuconostoc sp. Next base: position 14,625 of record NZ_CBDKZH010000018.1, on the reverse strand, counting down.
TGCCTTTTAATTCATCAACGCCAGTTTTGTATTATAATAAAGGTCTCGTTGAGCAGTTAGGCTTAACGCCTTTGCCACAAGATCCCAGCTATACGGACGTATTGAATTTGGCCAAAGCGATTACTAACAAGACGGGTGGTCAAACCAAGGGGATGACGATTGAAGCGTACGGTTGGTTATTTGAAGAATTAACCGCCAACCAAAATCAACTGTTAGCAAATCATGACAATGGTCGCGCAGCTGGCCAGTATGCGACAAAAATTAATCTGAATACGCCGGCGGCCAAGCGTTTAATGAAATTTATAACGCAAGCCATTCAAGATAAATCATTTGTGAATTATGGGTCCGGTGACATTGCCGAAACGAACCAAAAAACAGCGTTTTTAGCAGGCAAGTTGGGGATTTTCATGCAATCGTCAGCGTCAACTGGTGATTTGCAAGCCAATGCTAAGTTCAAACTCGGTGTGACGTATGTGCCACATGCTGATGGTGTGCCACGCAACGGACTCGCGTTAGGTGGGGCGGCGTTGTGGGCAAATAAGAACCAACCCGCAACAGTCAAACAAGGCACGGCGGACTTCTTGAAATTCATGGCATCGGCTGAATCACAAGCCCAATGGCGTTTGGCAACAGGGTATCTTGCCATGAACAAGCACGCCAAAGATTTACCACAGATCACCACCGCGGTCGCTAAAGATCCTAATTTGGGTGTTGCGACGCAACAACTCGCAACCAGTCAAAAAAATCCAGTAACAGCTGGGCCGTTGGTGCCAATTATGCCAATTGCTCGAACTAATATGGAAACGGCGATGCAATCCATTGCCAACGGGGCGCCGATTGATAAAAGTCTGCAAGTGGCCGAAGATGCGACTAATCAAGCGCTGGCAGCTTATAATGCTGCAAATCATTTAAAAAAGTGAGGAAGACGCATGATAAAAATTGCGCATCGCGGTATATCCGCTCAAGCACCCGAAAATACGCGGGCCGCGTTTGAACTGATGTTACCCCTTGGGGTCAATTGGTTAGAAACTGATATTGATATGACGTCTGATGGTCATCTGGTGTTGATTCATGATAGTAAAGTTGATCGCACTTCAAATGGCAACGGGACGGTCAATCACAATTCACTGATGGGGCTACAAAAGCTTGATTTTGGGCAGTGGTTTGCGCCAGCATTTACGGGAGAACGCATCGTCACGTTGGATTGGTTAATTGATTTTATCAATGAACATCACATCAATGTGAACTTTGAGCTCAAGACGAATGTCCGCGGTGAGAAGGAAAATTTTTATCTGATGCGTCTGCATCAAGCGATTCATCGTATTAATCGCGAGAATCAGATTATTGTGTCGAGTTTTGATGTGAAATTACTTAAAAAATTTCATGACTTAATGCCAAAAATTACGATTGGACTGTTATTGGCAGAGCCAATTTCAGATAACACGGTCGCGCCCGCTCGGTCGGTGCCACCTACGTCCATCCTGATGTTAATGGCCTCACTGAAGCAGCCGTCCAACTGTTATTAGCTAATCAATTGGGTGTCAATGTGTGGACAGTTAACGATGCAGAAACGGCAAAACGGCTGGCTGATTGGGGGTGCTCATGCCATATTTACCGATTTTCCAAAGACGATGTAAGTCGTCTTTTTTGATTGCAAATTATTTGCTGTACAAGGTAATTTTTGCGGTGACATGTGATAAAATTAAGGGCATATTAATTGTCGGAGGCTGGATGTGGCTAAATTGGGAGAGCGGCGTGCCGCACGGGTTGCAGCAAACTATAAGCGGGTGATTAACAGTTTGGATAATCACTGGCATGTGTTAGACGATTCACGTGTGGCGGTGGTGAAAGAAGTATTAGCATGGCTTGGGCATCCAGACCAAAAACTCAAGATCATTCACATTGCCGGCACGAATGGGAAAAGTTCTACAGGCGCTATGCTGGGCGCTATTTTACAGGCTAATGGCTATTCTTACGGCCATTTTTCGAGTCCCTACATTCTATCAGATCGTGAGCAAATCACCGTCGATGATGAGATGATTTCAAAAAGTGATTTTCTCCGTCATTATCAAGACCTGGTGGCTTGTTTTAAGCGCCATGGGGTGCCTGCCAATCATTTGACGTATTTTGAGTATTTTACCGTCATTTCACTGTTGCATTTTGTTGATAATGCGGTCGATTTTGTTATTTTTGAAGCCGGTCTGGGTGGATTAAGAGATGCGACAAATGCGATTGCCACCCCGATGTTGACCGTCTTTACGAAAATTAGTGTCGATCATCAGCTCACGATTGGCCGTAGTCTTCAAGATATCGCCGAAAACGAAGCAGCCATTATCAAACCAGGGACCGTGGTGATTGATTATGCTGGTCAAGACTTGACCGTTCATCGTGTTTTAAAGGCGCAGGCTGAGGCGGTTGGTGCTGAGTGGTTTGTGCATACACAAGATCAAATTATTATTGCCAACACGACGCCAGCTGGTATGGATCTTATTATTAATGGCACACCAGGTTATTTTTTGAGTATGCCTGGGGCATTTCAGGTACATAATTTTGGGATTGTCTTAAAAATTAAAGCTGCTTTGAAGACAATGGGGTACACGTTTACTACTGAGAAAACGCAGGCTGGCTTAGCTAACGTGAGCTTGATTGGTCGGATGAACTATCACCCAGAAAAAAACATTTTATTTGATGCAGCCCACAATGTTGACGGCATCACCGGTTTGGTGGCAGCGTTAAATGCTTGGCATTTGAAAATCAAACCCACGTTAATCTTAGGGGTCTTAAAAGATAAAGAATACCATGAAATGTTGGATGAAATTATTCCAGTTGTCCAGCGGGTGATTACCGTCACGCCGAAAAATAAATCACGGGCTTTGTCAGCAGAAGAATTGGCCGCTACCATAATTATGACCTACCCAAAAGTCGAAGTTGAGATTGCCAATGATGCCTCGGCTGCGATTTCATTAGCCATGCGGGTCCGTGAATCATCTCAGGCATTGATTGTAGTGACGGGATCCTTTTATACGCTAAGTGCTCTGCAAAAAGATGAGCGCATTTAAGCTGTGAGCAGCGTTTTTGAGATTTATCTCGAAATATGGTATGATAGTATGCGTTGACTTATATTAAATAAGGAGAAATCTTCATGACGCAATCGTCTCCGCAACCGCTTTTCTGGGACGAAGTTGTGGCCAATGCACAAAAAGGCCATGACTCGTCTGAAAAGCGACCATTCTTCAGTTTGGCACCCATGGAGGCCGTGACGGATACGATTTTCCGTCGTGTGGTTGAAAAAGCTGGTGCCCCTGATGTTTACTTTACAGAATTTACGAACGCAAGTTCAATGATTCATCCCAAAGCAAAGTTTTCCGTGCAAGGGCGTTTGGCCGTCGCTGAAAACGAGACACAACCAGTGGCACAAATTTGGGGCTCACGACCAGAAGATATTGCTGGGGCAGCAAAATTGTTGCCCGACATGGGTTATCGGGCAGTTGATTTGAACATGGGTTGTCCTGATCCAACGGTTGTTAAAAATGGCGCTGGGTCAGATTTGATTCGCCACCAAGATTTGGCAGCACAACTCGTCTCAGCTGCCAAAGAATCTGGGCTCCCAGTGTCAGTTAAGACACGTCTCGGTTTTTATGATCCCATGGAATTCCGTGACTGGTTGCCTGTGATTTTGCAACAAGATGTTGCGGTGTTGACGGTTCACTTGCGTTCGCGCAAAGAAATGTCAAAAGCACCCGCGCATTTTGAATTAATTGATGAAATCGTAGCGATGCGTGATGCCATTGCACCAAACACATTGCTACAAATCAATGGTGATATCAAGTCACGTGCTGAAGGGGAAGCGTTAGCTCACTCCCATCCAGGCATAGACGGCATTTTGATTGGCCGCGGTATTTTTGAAAATCCTTATGCGTTTGAAGAAAGTCCGCGCCAACATACTTTGGAAGAATCAATTGCCTTGTTAAAGTTGCAATTAGACTTATTTGATGAGGTAAATGCGACGGTAACGCCTAAGCATTTTGAAGCTTTGAAGCGTTACTTTAAGATTTATTTGCGTGGCTTTGCGCACGCATCAGCTTTACGGCAAATGTTGATGGAAACTCATGCGACTGATGAAGTACGTGAGGTTTTAGATCGTGAATTAGCACGTGTCTATGCGGCTGTTGCCGCTGATCAGCACATTTATCGTGATAATGCAGCAGCTAGTGCCGAAATGGCAGCAGCCACTGCAGCCAAACTAGCACGTGAAGCAGCAGAATCATAATTGAATCGTTAAACTGGTTGAGTAAACACTCAAGGCGAACGTTTGTGGGGGAGCAACGTTAGTTTTTTGTGTTTGCTCTTTTTATTATCTGATAAAACAAGTACAATCATGTAGAAAGGACGTATTGCAGTACGCAATACAGCAAGGAAATATGACATTTTATTTAGATTTATTTTTAATGTTAGCCGCAGCCATCATCATGGGCTTAGGGGCACAACGTATCGGGATGCCGATTGTTGTTGGCCAATTATTAGCGGGTGTGGTGCTGGGTCCGAGTTTGTTGAACATTGTTCAGATTTCGCATAATATTGAATTTATGGCTGAAATCGGGGTCATGATTTTGATGTTTATTGTCGGCCTGGAAACCGATATCAAGCAATTAAAAGCCAACATCAAACCGTCACTGATGGTAGCCGTTTTAGGCGCAATCTTCCCGATGGTAGTCTTTTACTTCCTCGCGCAAGCTTATCATTTTGATACCAAACAAGCGATATTCTGGGGCGTGGTGTTTGCCGCAACATCAGTCTCAATTACAGCAGAAGTCTTAAATGAATATCACCAACTGAAAACAAGAGCTGGTGTGACTATCCTTGGCGCAGCCGTAGCGGATGATATTTTAGCGGTTGCGAGCTTGTCTGGCTTCATTGCGATTTTCAGTGGTCAAGCTGACAAACAGCAACCACTTTGGCTCCAAGGGTTATTATCAGTTGGCTTTTTCGTTGGGTTATATGTTGTGAGTCGCTATGTGTTACCGACATTTGTGCGGGTGGCAACGAAAATGAGTTTGCCAGCCATGAGTGGTTTGGTTGGGATGTTGTTGGCTTTGGGCGCCGGCACAGTCGCTGAGTTTGCTGGCATTTCCGCTGTGGTTGGATCATTCTTTATCGGGGTGGCCATTGCCAACTTACCACAAGCCCACAAGATGATGTCTGAGATGGTGTCAATTGGCTACGGTCTATTTATTCCAATCTTTTTTGCAAGTATCGGCTTAAAGATTTCATTTGACGGGTTTGGTGATAAGTGGGGGCTGCTACTCGTGATGTCATTAGCTGCTATTTTGACAAAGTGGGTCGGTTCCGGATTAGGGGCCAAAATGACTGGTATGAGTTATCATGATGCCAATGTTATTGGCTTGGGGATGGTGTCGCGTGGTGAAATGGCCTTGATTGTAGCCAATATCGGCTTGCAAGCCCACGTCATTGGTAAGGATACGTATTCCGAATTGGCAATTATCATCCTTGTCACGACGATTTTTGCACCAATTGCGTTGAGAAAAGTCCTTGTGAAATAATTAAAAAAACGTTGTGCCTGTTCTGGGTGCAACTTTTTTTGTATAATAAAGCTTATGGAACTCACAAGTAAAACAATTGAACAATTACTCACTGCACATCATTTGTTAGTCGCTAAGCCGGATAGCGATCAAATATTTGATTTTTTACATTATGATACCCGTCAAGTCAAAGACCAGACACTATTTGTTGTCAAAGGGGCTTTTCGGGTAGAATATTTGGCGCAAGCCGCCGGCGTGACTGGCTTAGTCACGGAAGAACTGCTACCGGTTGATTTGCCACAATGGCAAGTCACGGATGTCCAAAAGGCGTTATCAGTCTTATCGATGGCCTTTTTTGACTACCCACAAAACGACTTGTGGATTGGTGCCTTTACGGGGACAAAAGGGAAAACAACCGCGGCGTACATGGCCTTTCAAATCTTACAGCACAAGACGCATCAGCATACGGCTTTGTTTTCAACGGTTGATCGCATTACTGGTAATCAACCAGCTGATAAGAAAAAGTCAGATTTGACCACACCAGAATCTTATGAACTTTTCAAAGATATGCGCCGCGCTGTTGATAATGGCATGACGCATTTGGTCATGGAGGTCAGCTCACAGGCCTATCTCAAACAACGTGTCTATGGCCTAGAATTTCAAGTTGGTGCTTTTTTGAATATTTCACCTGATCACATTGGGCCAAATGAACATCCCAGCTTTGAGGATTATTTAGCCCATAAAATGATGTTACTGGATCATGCTGAACAGGTTATTGTTAATGCGGCAAGTGATCAGTTTTCAGCCGTGTTAGCACACGCCAAAACGCATCATGATCACGTCTATACTTATAGTCAAACCGACCAAGGTGGTGCGTATACGTATCAATCTCTTGAAAGTGCAATTCATGAGAGTCGTTTCACGGTTGCTGAGAGTGATTTGGCTGAGATGAGTGGGACTTATCGCTTGAATTTACCAGGTGATTTTAATGAATCAAATGCTTTAGCAGCGTTGATGATGACTGCCTTGGCAGGGGCCCAGCATGCTGATATGGTGGCTGGTTTAGATACGGTCCTTATTCCTGGTCGTATGTTGAGCTTACCAATTCCCGGCCATGGTGTCGCATTTGTCGACTACGCCCACAACTATGCGTCGATGCGGGCACTGCTACAATTTGCGCAGAGTCAATATCCTGATGGTAAAGTTTCAGTGGTGATTGGTGCACCAGGCAATAAAGGTGTGTCACGCCGTGCTGACTTTGGTCGGGTGGTGTCAGAGTTTGCGGACACGGTCTTTTTGACGGCTGATGATCCACAATTTGAATCGCCAATGGCCATTGCCAAAGAAATTGCGGCCCACATTACCAATCCTGATGTGACGGTACATTTTGAAATGGATCGTATCCAAGCCATTCAACAGGCGATTGCACAGGCCAACCCGCATGATATCGTGATTGTTGCCGGCAAAGGTGAAGATCCGTATCAAAAGATTAACGGTGTTGACGAACCCTATATTGGTGACTATGCGGTTGTCCAAAACGTTTTAAACGCGAATAATGCCTAAGAACACGCCCGATACGGGCGTTTTTTTTTAATGAGATATCATGTATTGTCTTCTTTGACATAAATGTGATATCATTAATATATGAAAAAGATTAACGAGGAAAAAACTCATAAATCAGGTCGTATTCCATTGCGGATTGCACCTGAATTGCATGAAATATTAGCGGAACAGGCCGCGCAAGAAGGGCGATCGCTGAATAGTTATTTGACGAAGTTACTCGAAGCAGGCGCGCAACCGGACACTTTTGAAGAACGGCAGATTGTCGGTCAAATTATTTCAGGAGAAAACTTTGATTTGTTTAATCGATTAGTCTTAGTGTCAGGGATTTATTATCGCTATTTAATTGATAATGCTGCGACGGCTAAAGTGGATCGGCAATATGTTGTGATTGAAGCGACTGGCAATATTTTAACGTTGCGCGAATTAAAGCCAGTGCTTGCTGTTTACGAATCTTAATATACGGGGGAGAAAGATGCTATTTTTTAAAATTGTGACACAAAACAACGCAGGTTTAGTTGAAACGCTTGGTAAATACCGCACGCGGAAAGAAGCCGGCCTTCACTTTTATGTGCCGTTTGTTCAACGCATTCGAAATGTCAGTTTGGCCATGCGACCATTGCGATTACCAGATTATTCAGTCATTACGGCGGATAATGCTGATATTAAAGCTAGTGTCACATTGAACTACCATGTCACGGATGCGGTTAAATATATGTATGAAAATACGGATTCGGTCGAATCCATGGCACAACTTGTACGTGGTCACTTACGTGATATCATCGGCCGGATGGAATTGAATGAAGCTTTGGGATCTACGACTAAAATCAACATTCAGCTTGCCTCAGCGATTGGTGATTTAACGAATACGTACGGGATTAATGTTGACCGTATCAACATTGATGAATTACGCCCATCGGCTTCTATCCAGGAAGCAATGGATAAGCAGTTAACGGCTGATCGTGAACGAGTGGCAACTATTGCAAAAGCTGAAGGTGAGGCACGCTCCATTGAGCTTACAACCAAGGCTAAAAATGACGCGTTGATGGCAACGGCGAAAGCAGAAGCTGACGCGACGAAAACCCGTGCTGATGCCGAACGTTACCGAATCGATACGGTACAAGCCGGTTTGGCTGGGGCGGATGACAAGTACTTCCAAAACCAATCTATTAACGCATTCGCGACGTTAGCCAATTCACCCACGAATTTGGTCGTTGTGGATAGTAAGAAAATGGCAACGCTTGGCCAATTACCGGTGGCCGGCAAGTTGTTTGATAAAGGCCTAAAATAAAAGCGCTGTTAATCCAGCGCTTTTTTGCGTGACATCAGCAGGGGTTGTGAGAATATGTTACAATTTTTTCAGTGAGTGACGGGTATTTTAGCTGCGGTCACAAGAATTAAAGGCATGCACACGCTTTGGTGTGCTTGGTAAGGAAAATGTTTAAAGAAAAAAATGTGCTGGTCGTTGTCACGGGCAGTGTATCAGCTTATAAGGCGGCTAGTTTTGTCCGTTTGCTCGTGAAGGATCACGCCCATGTACGGGTTGCGATGACACAATCAGCACAAGAATTTATTACTAGTAAAACACTGGCTATTCTATCTGGGCATGACGTGCTAACTGATTTATTTGCTGGCCATACGACTGAGGTGGTGCATATTGACTGGGCTAAGTGGGCGGATATCATTTTCGTGGTTCCCGCCACCGCAAACATGATTGGTAAGTTGGCTAACGGCTTGGCTGATGATGCACCAACTGCAACCATTATGGCCGCAACAGCTAAAAAGATTATTGCACCGGCCATGAATGACGTGATGTTAGCGAATCCCGCGGTTGTCCGCAATTTGGCAACACTTGCGGCCGATGGTTGGTTGGTGATTGAACCAGCCGAGGGCTTTTTGGCAGAAGGGTATGCTGCTAAAGGGCGCTTGCCGGAACCAGAAGCCATTTTGGCAGAAGCGGCCATCCGACTCCGCGCCCAAACGGGTCTTCTGCGTGGCAAAAAGATTGTGATTACGGCTGGTGGGACGCGTGAAGCGCTGGATCCGGTGCGTTTTTTGACCAATAAATCCAGTGGCAAAATGGGTTATGCGTTAGACCAAGCTGCCGCGGAAAATGGGGCCGAGGTCACGCTTATCACCACGGTTGATCGTCAGACCATTTTTGGCGTCACCAAGGTCATGGTTGATTCAACCCAAGCGATGTATGAGGCCGTGATGGCGGCTTTTCCGACCGCAGATATTTTTATTGGGGCTGCAGCAGTGTCAGACTTTAAGCCTGCCACACTGGCCCAAGATAAAATCAAGAAACAAGGGGATGGCGGTTTGACGTTAACGCTTGTTCAAAATCCTGATATCTTGAAAACAGTGGGACAGCAAAAATCTGCCAATCAGTTGGTTGTTGGTTTTGCAGCTGAGACCCAAGATGTCATTGCCTATGGGCAAGCCAAGCTGAAAAAAAAGCGGGCAGATATGTTGATTGTTAATGATGTGAGTTCGCCAAATATTGGCTTTTCATCGGATGATAATGTGATTACAATCTTAACGCCAGATCAGCCAGCAGAAACCTTACCGCAAGCAGATAAATTAACCTTAGCACGTGAGATTATGCAACGGATTAGTACGTTGAAATAGCAGTGTTTTTGTGGTAAAATATGGTGTTACACATCGATTACAGGAGGAAATGTGACTAGGACAGTTGAAAAGCGCAATGCGCATTGTCCTTGCAATTGCGCTGTTGACTTGTAAAGCAACAGCCAAGACGTCACAGCTGACAAACATGGCAGACGAAGAAGAAAACAAGGCCTCTAAGTATCATATTGGCGACATTTTACTCGCACCAGCTTATGGTAATTTGGAAAAGCCATTTACTGGACAAGTTGAAAAAGTTTATGAAAATTCATTGTTGGTTGAAATTACGGAAAATGATCCAGCTGACCAACCCACTGTTAACGAAATGAATCATCGTGCAGTGGTCCGAATGGATGAAATTGAAGTGATTAAGCATGCCCCAGCACCAAGAACTGCTGAGGTTGACGTTGAAGAATAAAGATGTTTCGGTAATTCATTACCAGCGAGTCTGAGTGGGTGTGAGTCAGATAATGAAGGAAACGGCGCGTATTTGGAGTCAAACAATTAGATATTGAGTGGCGAAAGCTATTAGAGTGGTACCGCGGGTGAAAACTCGTCTCTTGTGATATATCAAGAGACGAGTTTTTATTTTGCAGGCAAAAAATACGGTATAATATAAACTAATATAAAAAAGGATACGGACACATGGCAGATAACACACAAGTTGTCTCAGCACTTGCAGCAGTGTTGACAGATTTAACAGCATCAGAAATTGCTGAAAAATTAGAAGCACCAAAATCATCAGAATTAGGTGATGTCGCATTTCCAACGTTTACGTTGGCCAAAGTTTTGCGCCAAGCACCACAACAAATCGCCGCTAATATTGTGGCAGAAATTGACCAAACAGGTTTTGAAAAGGTTGTCGCAACCGGCCCTTATGTGAATTTCTTCTTGGATAAAGTGGCAACATCTCGTGAAACTTTGCAAACGATTCTGACATTAAAGGCAGACTACGGGAATAACATCGACGGTCAAGGTGAAAATGTCACGATTGACATGTCATCACCAAACATTGCCAAGCCAATGTCAATGGGCCACTTACGTTCGACTGTGATTGGGAACGCTTTGGCCAATATCACAGCCAAAAACGGTTACCAACCCATCAAAATCAACCATTTGGGTGATTGGGGCACACAGTTTGGTAAGTTGATTTATGCTTACAAGACTTGGGGATCAGAAGATGAAGTAAAAGCTGATCCGATTGCGACGTTGTTGCGTTATTACGTTGAATTCCACGACAAGGCCAAGGAAGATGACAGTTTGAACGATGCTGGTCGGGCTTGGTTTAAAAAACTTGAAGACGGTGACGAAGAAGCGCTGGCATTATGGGCATGGTTCCGTGAAGAATCACTGAAAGAATTTACAGAAATCTATGATCGTTTAGACATTGGGTTTGATTCATTCAACGGTGAAGCATTCTATAATGACAAAATGGATACAGTTGTGGACCAGTTGACGGAAAAGGATTTGTTGGTGACGTCGCAAGGGGCACAAATTGTCGATTTGACAGATATCAACCCGAACTTGACACCTGCCATGATTAAGCGCACAGATGGGGCGACTTTGTATATGACCCGTGATTTGGCGGCAGCAGTTTATCGTAAGGATACTTATGATTTTGCCAAGTCTTTGTACGTTGTGGGTGGTGAACAACGGGAACATTTCGTTCAAATGAAGGCCGTGTTGTCATTAATGGGCTTTGAGTGGGCCGATGATGTTGAACATATTTCCTTTGGTTTGATCACCTTTAACGGTAAGAAAATGTCAACGCGTAAGGGTGATGTTGTCTTGTTGAAGGATGTCTTAAATGATGCCCATGATTTGGCTTTGAAGCAAATCCAAGAAAAGAACCCAACCCTTGAAAACAAAGAAGCAGTTGCCGAACAAGTCGGTGCGGGTGCCGTCGTCTTCCACGATTTGATGAATGACCGTACCAACAACTTTGACTTTAACTTGGAGGAAGTGGTGCGCTTTGAAGGTGATACGGGACCATACGTGCAATATACCAATGCCCGTGCTAAGTCAATTTTGCGTAAGGCGCCTGTTTCAGTCAACTTGGATGCGGTGACACTTGATGACCCAATGACTTGGGATATTATCACGACGTTGAACAGCTTCCCAGCGACAGTGCAACGTGCTTGGCAACAACGCGAAGCTAGCATCATTGCCAAGTATGCTTTGACGCTATCACGCGCCTTTAATAAGTACTATGCCAACTCAAAGATTTTGACGGATGATGACCAATTGCAAGCACGTTTAGCCTTGGTTGAAGCCGTTACCATTGTGTTGACAGAAAGCTTGCGTTTGCTTGGTGTGAAAGCACCAGAAGAAATGTAACCAGGCGTTGCGTGGCCGCTGCTTAAGGTAGTAGCATTTATTCTCATGTAGGAGAAAAATATGATTTCAAAACAACAACGGCAGGCATTAATCCTTGAGATTATTCAAAATCAAGTGATTACAAGCCAAGAAGATTTACTCAGTGAGTTATTGAAAAATCAAGTTGAGACAACGCAAACAACAATTTCTCGTGATATTCGAGCGTTGGGAATTGTCCGCATTAAAGATATTGACGGCCAACTACGCTATCAACAACTATCATCAGATGATGACCAAACAGGTAATCCGGTGACAGCCAATGCTGTCGATTCAGCAATTGCTGAATATGCCATTTTTGTTAAGCGTGTGCAATTTATGACGATTATTAAGACGACAGATTCTAGTGGCAACGCTGTTGCCGGGATTATTGACGATGCCCATTTACCAGAAGTTGTTGCAACGTTGGCCGGTTTTGACACCATTTATGTCACCAGTCCAGATGAAGCAAGCGCGGAAATGCTGACGGCTCGCTGGTCAGCTTTGATAGGTTAAGGTATGAAGGCGTTGAAGCAATTGATTCAGAAAATGCGCGATAAGATCAGGCCGGTTGCCCAGCGTTGGCAGTTGTGGCGATTACTGGTGGTTATCTTTTTAACCGGTTTTCTACTAATGAGTGTATACTTAGTGGTCCTGGCGAAAACTGCCCGCGTGCAGAACTTGCAAGCGACGCTGGCGCAAACCACGTCAGTGTACGATGATGCAGGTGATAAAACCGGTGAATTGTATTCGCAAAAAGGGACCTATGTCAGTTATGATAATATTTCGCAAAATATGCGAGATGCGGTCATATCGAGTGAAGATCGTAATTTTTACAAAGAACATGGTTTTTCCATCAAAGGAATTTTGCGAGCGGTGGTGCTCAACTTGAAAAATAAGTTGACGGGCTCGTCAGCAATCGCCGGTGGTGGCTCGACCTTAACGCAACAGTTGGTTAAGAATGCCTACTTGACGCAAGAACAAACGATGACGCGTAAAGCCAAGGAAATTTTCTTGTCGATGCAGGTTGAGCAGGTGTATACCAAAAATCAGATTCTCACGATGTATCTGAATAACGCATGGTTTGGCCATGGTGTTTGGGGTGTTGAAGATGCTGCCCAAAAATATTTTGGGGTGCATGCCCGTGATTTAACCACGTCTCAAGCGGCAACCTTAACGGCCATGTTGCCAAGTCCGGCATTGTATAATCCAATTGATCATCCACAGTCCGCACTTGACCGGCGGAATGTGGTACTTGGCACAATGGTTGCCAATAAAAAGTTATCGGCTTCTGAGTATAAGTTAGCCAAAGCCGCGCCGATGACGTTACGCGATACGTATAATAGTCAAAATAATTATCGTTATCCGTGGTTCTTTGATGCCGTTATCAATGAAGCGATTCAAACGTATGGTTTGACCGAAACAGACGTCATGAACCGTGGCTATAAGATTTATACAACGTTGAACCAGCAAGATCAGAAGCATTTGCAAACGGATTTTGATAATCCGGCCATGTTTAATTACAATACTGACGCACAGGCAGCCAGTGTGATACTGAATGCCAAAACTGGTGGTGTCCGGGCTGTCGTTGGCGCGCGCGAAGACACGCATACTTTCCGTGGCTTTAACTATGCAACCCAATCAAAGCTGTCGCCAGGTTCAGCCATTAAGCCGATTGCCGTTTACGCGCCAGCCTTAGAACGTGGTTACAGTATCGACACGATGCTACCAAACACAACGCGGACTTTTGGGACGAATCATTATTCGGTACACAATGCCTTAGATGTACAAACAGCAGACGTACCGATGTATTCAGCTTTGGCGCACTCGTATAACGTACCGGCTGTTTACTTACTCAATAAAATTGGTGTTAATGCTGGGTATACCAGTGCCAAGAAGTTTGGCCTACCGTTGACTGAGAAAGATAAAAATCTTTCATTAGCATTGGGCGGCTTAACGAACGGTGTGTCACCGATTCAAATGGCACAGGCTTACACCGCCTTTGCCAATGATGGGGTGATGAGTGATGCGCACTTTATTACCAAGATTGTCGATGCGACGGGTAAAGTTATTGTCTCACAACCAAAAGCCAAGCAAACACGCGTCATCAGTTCACGGGTTGCCGACAATATGACGCGGATGATGCTTGGGACTTACACCAACGGAACGGGTCTTGGCGCAGCACCACGCGGCTTTACCATTGCAGGTAAAACAGGCACCACTGAAAATTCCAATGATACGCAAAATGCCCAATCATCGAAAGATTCATGGGCGCTGGCCTACACGAAGGATGTGGTGTCTGCCTATTGGATGGGCTTAGATACGAAGAATAAAGATAATAGTTTACCTTTGGGGCTGACAGCAACAATGGGCCCATTAGTAAAGTATTCGCTCCAACAAATTTTGCCAAATACGCCAGAGACGAACTTCTCAGTCACTAATCCTAATAGTGCGTCAGATAATAACAATCAGGCGAGCCAAGGGAGTGATTGGGGCCGTTTTGGATCTGATTTCTCAAATGGGGTTAATCAGGCAGTCGTTGGTG